>CAYYLN010000013.1:5557-7866 GCA_964472615.1 uncultured Methanosarcinales archaeon | reverse complement strand
TTCTCCCTGTTTTCGTCTCTCTTTCGTTTGCCTTGCGCCTGTTCGGAACCGAGTCAGGATCTGTCATCTCGGTGTTCAGCACATCGCCGGGCTTGAAGCGCTCGATCTCTTTGACGTCTTTGATGATTTGTGCTGGTCCTTGGCCGATCTTGTTGCCGACGCTCTTGCCGATGGCGAGGACTTTGCCTTTTTGCGTGAGCTTGTATTCTTCAAGGACATTGGTTGCCTTTTGGCTTTGGACGGTTTCGGGCCGTGCTTGGACGATGAAGAGTTTGTTGAGCTTGCCATCTTTTGCCCATTCGAGGTCCATGGGTGTCCATTTGCCTTTTTTCTGCGAATAATGTTCCTCGACGATCACGCCCCACTTGGCGAGCTGTAATACTTCGTCATCGGTGAGCGAGAACCTGCGTTGATCTTCAGGAGCAACGGCGATATTCTTGGTGGGGTGCGGTCCCTCGTGTGCATAGATCATCCTGATCGCTTTCTCACCGAGCGCTTTCTGGATGATTGGCGCAAATCCTTGTTTGAGCGTTGGCTTGAAAACATAGAATTCGTCAGGATTGACTGCGCCCTGCACGATGTTTTCTCCAAGGCCCCAGCTGCTCGTGATGAAGCAGACGTGCGGAAATCCTGTTTCTGTATCCAACGTGAACATGACCCCTGAGCTCGCAAGGTCTGAACGGACCATTTTCTGCACACCGATGCTCAGGTAGACTTTGAAATGACCGAATCCTGTTTCGGCGCGATACGCGATCGCGCGATTCGTGAAGAGCGATGCGAAGCAGTTCCTGCACGCATCAAGAAGTGCGTGCTCGCCGACGATGTTCAAATATGTTTCCTGCTGGCCTGCGAATGATGCCTCCGGCAGGTCTTCAGCGGTTGCTGAGCTCCTGACCGCGACATCAACGTCAGCGCTGCGATATTCCTTGCTCAATTGCTTGTATGCCTTGAAGATGACATCGCGCAAGTCATCAGGGAATGCGGCCCGTCTGATGAGTTCCCGGATCTTCCTTCCGCGCTCAGCAAGTTGTTTGACGTTCTTGATGTTGAGGCCTTCGAGCAATGCGCGCATGTCCTTCTCGATGCCTGAGTGTTGCAGGAGATAACGGTACGCGTATGCCGTGATCGCGAACCCATTGGGAATGCGGACACCTTTCTTGGTGAGTTCGCGGTACATCTCGCCCAACGAGGCGTTCTTTCCACCGACCAAGGGTACGTCCTCGATGCGCAGGTCTTTGAACCAGAGAATGAACTCTTTGTCGCGCGCCATGGTGTTTTGATAGATTCCCTTCTAAGACGGAATAATAAAAAGGAAAAAAGAAAAAGAAGTTCCTTAGTCTTCAGCCAATTGCCAGATTGCGCGGCACGCGACCAAGAAGGCTGCAGGCGCGACAAAGGCGATGATATTGGTCAGGATGGTTCCAAGCGTCCTGCCCAACGGCGGGAGTCCGCCCATGCCTGCAACGACCAGGATTGCCACGCAGGCTACGAGGAATTCCTGGATTTCCTTTGCGCGGATGTTCAGGAATCCGACGACGAGGCCGAGAATCACCAAGACCCACGCGACCTGGCCCGATAAGGGTGGCTGCGCGAAGTTTGGCACGAGTCCGGCCACAATGGCGATGAGTACGCCAAGCAAGAATGCCCATGTTCCGATTTTTTCCATTGGTTATCCCTCCGTATGAGATATTAGGGTGATTAGACGGGAAACCGTATAAAATCATTGTTTACCACTAAAGAATGGTCACGCAGGTTATTCGGTTGCCACCAAGGCGCAAGGTTTATATATTAATGCGACATTAATACCATATTATGGTGCAGGCGCTTATCAACATTACCGAACACTCAAACCATGTTTTGAACATTGTGAAGGCTAAATTTGGCTTGAAAGACAAGTCTGAGGCAATCGATGTGATGACACAGCAATATGAAGAAGCTCTTCTTGAACCTGCATTGAAGCCTTCATACATCAAGAAGGCATTGAAAATCCACAAGCAACCTGGAATCAAGGTGGGGACGCTCCAAGACCTGCGGAGACGAATCGAGCGGTAATGTATTCTCTCATTGTCAAACCAGCTCTCGAGAAAAAGCTGCGAAAACTGTTCAAGCGCAACCGGCTGCAGTATGAGGTGATCTTCAAGAAAGCAGCGGAGATTATCCAGAATCCGCACCATTACAAGAACCTCCGAGCGCCATTGCAATTTCTTAAACGCGTACACATCGACTCAAGCTTTGTCATGACGTTCTCGGTAGATGAAAACGCAAAGACCGTCGGTGAAGGGAAAATCTCCTCCGGCCAGAACCAGGTT
>CAYYLN010000013.1:3647-5547 GCA_964472615.1 uncultured Methanosarcinales archaeon | reverse complement strand
ATGCTATGTATAAGTATTAAAGTGTATTGAGGGTGTCATGGGCGTTCAGCGCCGCAAAATGTTGGTTCAATTGGTTGCCGCCATGCGCCCGTATTTGGAGCTTGAGCTTCATCGCTTCATTGCTAGGCACCTGCGCGAACTGGTCTGCTTCGATGAGCCCGTACGGATAGCCAAGGAAGACGGGATCAGTTGCTTGCGACGCGAGGGTAGATGCCGCAGTCCTTGCGTCTTCCGGCTTCAGGACGTCCAGCCTGAACACGTGACCGCTCTTGGAGTGCAGTTTGACAAACGCGATGGTTGAGCCCAGGGGTTGATACAGCCACATTCCTGCAGGCGCGGTTTTCTGCAATGCGGCAGCTGCGCTGTTGCCGGTATCTGTGAGAATCGCCGTCGTCTTGGACAGTCCGCACAGGAGGATGCCACGCGTTGTCGCAATGCGCTTGAGCTCATTGATGTATCCTGCCGCGTGCGTCTGCGTCGGCATGAGGTCGCCGTCACGCACAAGGATATCGCCTGCGCGCAGCTCAGTGCAAATTTTTTGTGCAAGAGAAAATTCTGCGAACGTCCGCACTGCGTCCGCTACTGCAGACGGAGTCGCGAGGTGCATCCCTGTCCGTAATGTAGTATCATCAGCGGCGAATGAGTGTTGCAGCTTCAGATCTGTATCAAACGTCTCCACGTCATACGTCAATCCTGTTCTGCCTTGGGCGACAATCAGCGCATAGAATTCTCTCTTGAACTGTTTGACGCGCTTGTTGTTCTCATGGATGGTCGCATACAAGCGGATGAATTGCAAGGAAAAATTCGGTGCCTTGAGGATTTCTGCGTTTCCGCCGTCTACAAACGCGATCCTCTTTGCTGGCTGTGCAAGGATCGATCTGAACGCTCCATCATTCAAGGGCACGGTCGCATTCGGTAAAATGATGCTACTGCCGATGTCTTTGGTGCGTTCTGCGATGCGTTCCAGAATGCGGCTGAACAAGTCCACCATGCTTCGTCAGCAAGCGTGTTCTGTTTTTATGCCTTGTGCCGCCAGTGCTTCAGGAATTCTACAAACACCGGGATGAGTGAGATGATGATGATGCCGATGATGACGAGCTCGAAGTTCTGTTTGACGACCGGAATGGTGCCGAAGAAATATCCGAGGAGCACAAGCGAACCCACCCAGAGGATGCCGCCAATGATGTTATACGTCAGGAATTTCGAATACTGCATCTTTCCGATGCCTGCCACGAATGGCGCGAACGTGCGGATGATGGGGATGAAGCGCGCAAGCACCACAGTCTTGGCGCCATGCTTCTCGTAGAACGCGTGCGTGCGGTCCAGGTATTCCTTGTGAAAGATAAGCGAATGCTTTTTTCTGAAAACCCTGGGACCGATGTAGCTGCCAATCCAGTAATTGACCGTGTCGCCGAGGATGGCGGCGGAGGCGAGCAGGAAGATGAGCCAAGGCACGCTCAGCCCTTTCACCGCCAAGGCTCCTGCCGCGAACAATAACGAGTCGCCGGGCAGGAATGGCGTCACGACAAGCCCGGTCTCAAGGAACACGACCGCGAATAGGATGGCATACGTGAGCACACCATATTCTTGGATGACTGCGCCAAGGTACTGGTCGATGTGGAGAATGATGTCGATGAAGCTCATCCGCGAACCGCCTCGCATGGCAAGGGCGTGATGGTCACACTGCGTTGCTTGATGTAGTCATCCTTGGCTGCAGCAGCCAGGGCATGTTCCGGCGTCCGAGAGAGTCGCTTGATCTCTGCCATGACGCGATGATCTCGTACAAATGTTTTCTTGTGCGCCTTCTTGAACGCTGCCACGGCATGCGTCAGTTCTACAGGTGGCCCAGGGCGGATCATGGTTGCAGGAAGCTCGCGTTGTTTCACAACATACCAGAATT
>CAYYLN010000013.1:0-3637 GCA_964472615.1 uncultured Methanosarcinales archaeon | reverse complement strand
TGCCTGCGCGTCCTTGTTCCACCGCCATCCTGATGTGATGAGCTCAAAATCCTCAAGATAGCGCTTCACGTACTCAAACACGTGCAACAGTTTGGTGCCCACAACATCCTCTTTGCCCAAGGGAGCTTTGACGCAGACCTGCAAGAGATGTCCTTGTTTGGCGAGCTTGCCCAGGTCGACTTCGGTCTCGACAAAAAATTCCTTGCTGGGTTTTTTGAGGAATTTTTTCGCAGACGCAACGAGCGCGTCGTAGTTCGCCTGGATCAACGCAGCAGCAGCATTGCGCTCTTTCTGGACAGGATCGATGATGATAAGCGGCCCTTGGATCTTGCTTCGGTTGAGGATGAACAATGCTTTCTTGTCGTAATGATGGTAATAATCGATGATGGTCTTCGGTTTCCATTTCGCAACCATCCGCAACAAAGGAACGAATCCACGCGCGTACACGACAAGGATGTCAACCACGTGGCCGGAAAACCCTCGGATATAGCTTTCTGCGCCATACACGCCCTGCGCTTTGCAGAATTTCTTGAACAGTCTGATGTCATTTTTGTATTTCTTGCCATGCTTGTTGATCCATGCAACGTGCAAGGGTGAGAAGTCAGTCACGTTTTCAGCATCTGATGCTTTCTTGATAGCGAGCACCGGCACGATCTCGAACCTGAACTGCTTTTCCTTGACCCAAAAATAGTCCCGCGAGCCGTGGATGCGTTCTGCCTTCCACGGCTTGAGGGCCTTGGCAAGCAGGTTGCTCAAGTTGTCCTTGCGGTGCTTGAGTGCGAACTGCACGAATACGTCAACATCATAATCGCCGCGCAACCACGTGTCCTTGGCATAACTGCCGCCGAGCACTGCCTTTGCTGTGCATTTGTTCTTTCTCAAGGACTGATTGAGTGTGCTGAGAAATGCATTGACAAGCTTCAGCATCGTAGTGCGTTCCTCCTTGGTTGGCGTGATGTCCTTGAGGACGTCCTTGAGAATCGCGTTCGTCATTGATTTCAGAACACGCAGTGCGGTATAAAAAGGTATTGTCAAGGATATGTTTTTATACTTATTCTGCAAATGCTGCACAAAAAGGGAATGTTCGATGAAGAAAGGCCAGGTCGCATCATTGCTCGCAATTGTTCTTGTTGCTACAGTCGGCTTGTTCGTGCTCATCAGGGGCGGAAGTACGACAGGCATGGCAATCCCGATGCAGGATACTATGCAAGACTGCCCTAGACTCGTGGATGGATACCAATCATGCTTGGCAAGAGTGCAGGCGAGATTCGATGACTGCATGGCGCGCACTAAGCATGAGCCTGCATGCGAGAAAGAGACTGGTGTGGACCAAATGGATTGCAGGACGCTCTACCTGCGGTTATTGCAGCGTGACTTCTGCATGGACAACGAGCCGTACAGGGGCTTGTTGAGGCACCTGCGAATCATTCATCGCGACGTCATCTGAGGAACCATGGACAAGAACGAAGTGCTTGTGCTGTTGGCAGTTCTTGTTGTGGGAGCAGCAGGCGTGTTCTCGCTCATCCACGATGCAGGCATTACAGGTTTGCCCGTTAGTGTCGTGGATACCGCTCCTTCAGGTATCGTTGAGCCTTCAGGCGTGCAACCGTTGCAACCAGCAGTCCTGCCTTCCCTCCAAGACATTACTGCATTTTGCAATGCGCAGCTGCAAGTAGGCCCGCATGCAAACCCGACTGCGCCTTTGGCACAAGCGTTACCTCAACAATCAGCATCATACACCGGGTTTAAGGCGCCTTGCTTCTCTTGGAGCTCTCTGGGCAGTGGTGATGTTGTTGGTCCCATAAACAATTTCTGCTCAAAAGTTACTACAAATCCTACACCAACGGTTGGTCAGACAACAGATGCATGCCAACTATTCACGTATGAGTCTCAGGCATGGAAACCAACACCAACGATTACGCTACCCACAGAACCTTCTCCTTTAGGAGCTTTACCACCACCAGGGCTAACGGTTGTTCCTGAAGCACCGACAATTCTCGAAACACCACCACGATCGCCTGAGGCTTGTCCTCAGGATGTGCCTGGGGATACGAATGATGATGGACTGCTTGACCTTTCTGATGGCGTGCACCTCTTCAAGTTATTGTTTTTGGGTGATTCGTGGAAGCCAGTGCCCTGTGGAGATGCGTGTAAAAAAGTTGTGGGAGCTTGTGAAGCCAGTGCCCTGAGGAAGTTCTCGTCCTGCCTCGGGAGCAGTGCTGGCCAAAGCGAGAAATGCATCAAATTATGCGTTTCAGGTCAGGCATTGGGTGGTTGCATCAATGCATGTGATGTCGCCTTTGACCAGAATATCAAGTCTTGTGCTGAAAAATCCGGCTTCAACGATTGCGTGGCCAAGCAACAGGCCTGTCTTGCGTCCTGTTAGAAGTAAGCAACCTTTAACTACTCCTTCTTCTTTCGTTTGTGTGTCAAGAACCACTTGCTAAAGCAAGTGGTGTGAATAATAAGCAATGTGCTATCAAATGGCAAGTGGTTCTTGAGCATGTCTCGCCAACGAGTTGGCGAAGAACTCGACAATGCTATGCATTGCTCGAGTCTCGGAAACCTACGCTTCCTCCAACAGGCTGAAGCCAGTGGTTTCCGTGCAAGGGGTTTCCGAAACATGAAAACTATCATCCTTGACACGAACTTCCTCGTGGACTGCTTGGCGTGGAAAGTAGACTTCTTCCGCGAGCTCGAGCGCATCCTGCCGTTCACGTATGAGATGAAGGTCGTGGACAAGACAGTGGACGAGCTCGACCAGATTATCAAGACTGCCAAGCCTGATGAAAAGGTCGGCGCACGGCTTGCCAAGCAGCTCATCGCGAAAAAGCGAATCGGCGTCATCCCAACTGACAAGAAAGGCTACACTGACACGCTGATCCTGAAGTTCACCAGCAAGGACACGATTGTCGCAACCCAAGACCAAGGATTCAAACGCAGACTCAAGGAAAAAGGCATCTCAGTCATCATTATCCGGCAGAAGAGATATCTCGAGCATATCCCAAGATCATAATCAACGTCAGCAAGGCGGATGAGGCTGCACAATCGCCCGCGATTTCGCAACCTTTTTAAACACCCCTCGGCCTTTCTGTCAATAATGAGATGCTTCGGCTTCTGTGGCTGCAGGCATTGATGCAAACCAGTAACCGGTTTATTCGTTAACTAGGAAACTAGGTAACGAATGCACGAGCACAACCATGTACTACAAGATTCAACTCACCGACCACATCAGGGTCTCGCCAAGGTTCTTTGGCAAGGATATCAAAGACGCAGTCAAGGCAGGCATCAAGCTGAAATATGATGGACTCATCGACCAGAATTTCGGCGTTGTCATTGACGTGACTGAGGTCAAGGACGTTGGTGAGGGCGTCATCATTCCCGGAGATGGAGCAAGCTATTACGATACGACATTCGAGATCCTCACGTACAAGCCTGAGCTCCAAGAGGTCGTGACTGGCAGGATCAAGGACATCGCTGATTTCGGCGCGTTCCTCACGCTCGGGCCCATTGACGGCATGATCCACATCTCGCAGACCATGGATGATTTTGTCAGTTTTGCCAAGGAGAAGGTCCTCACGGGTCGCGATTCCAAGCGTGTCCTCAAGGCAGGCGACATCTGCCGAGCACCAATCAT
>CAYYLN010000012.1:1151-16256 GCA_964472615.1 uncultured Methanosarcinales archaeon | reverse complement strand
CCCTATTGACATATGGATGGAGCGCGCGCTGAAGGAAACGTATTTTAAGGACAAGCGCGTTTCGCTCAAGAACATGGCCGAATTCGGCAGAAAGAGGTGGGGTGTGCTTGCGGGCTATGCGCAGCAATATTTGTATCATTGGAGGAGGTTGCACCGTTGAAGGCGCTCTCGCTCCAGCAGCCTTGGGCTGAGTTCATCCTGCAGGGTAAGAAAAAGATTGAGACGCGCAAGTGGAAAACACAATTCCGCGGCACGTTCTTCATTCATGCCTCGCGGCAGGTGGACAAGAAGCACATGCTGGAGTTCGGCTTCAGCGCCCTGCCGACCGGCTGCATCGTAGGCAAGGCAGATCTTGTAGACGTCAAGGAATACCCGACCAAAGAAGCGCTGGATGCAGACGTGGAGCAGCACTGCCTCAGGCTCGAGAACTTGGACAAGAAGCGCTATGGGTTCGTGCTCGCAAATGTGACGCGTGTCACGCCCAAACAGATGAAAGGCAAATTGAATTTCTTTGAGGTCGAATGGTAGATCACGCTGAGATCGATAAGGTGCTCAAGATCCTGCTCGAGACGCAGGGCTCGAACACGATGCTTGGCAGGATGGGCAAGAAGTATGACCCATTCAAGGTGCTGATTTCCACGATTCTGAGCGCGCGCGCGAAAGACGAGGTCACCGAGGTGATTACAGGGGAATTGTTCAAGCGGTATCCTGATGCGAGATCGCTTGCGCGCGCAAGCAAGAAGGATGTCATCAATATAATTCGTCGCATTGGCTTCTTCAACGCGAAGTCAAAGAACATCATCAACACTGCGAAGATAGTCCTTGAAAAAGATGGCGGCAAGGTGACGCAGGATATGGAAAAAATGCTTGAATTGCCTGGCGTCGGCAGAAAGGTCGCGAACTGCGTCTTGGTGTACGCGTTCAAGCAGGACGCGATACCGACCGATGTTCACGTAAACCGCATTTCAAATCGCTTAGGCTGGGTCAAGACAGAACATCCTGAAGAAACAGAACAAGTGTTAATGAAGATTGTGCCGAGAAAACATTGGCAAATAGTTAACGATACCTTGGTAACCCACGGAAAAACAACATGTACGCCTATTTCACCATTCTGTTCACGATGCCCTATTTACGAGTATTGCAAACGAAGAGGCGTAACTAAGCACCGCTGATCTGGTTCTGCAAATTTCGCCCAGGTGAACTTCCATATCTTCTCGAGAGCAAATATCTTTATATACGCTACGCATACTTGTCCAGTGAAGGTGAGATGATGCAAGTGCAGCTCTGGATGGTATTGGCCGCGATTGCGCTGTTCTTTCTGATCGTGTCAAAGCTCTTGTTTGCGCGTGCATTGTTCGCGACAAGAGTCCTGCAGTGGGCAAAGCATCGCAAGAGCACATTCAAACCTGAAGCAGCATGGGTGTGGCGAATTCTCTTGATGCTGGTCTTGGGCATCGGCATCGGTGAACTGGGCAAGATTGGCAATCCGCTGCTGATGACTGCCTTCAGCGCTATGACCTCCGCAGGTCTCGTGTTGCTCGCGCTCGGCTTGTGGACGTGGGTGGCAGCGATGGATGCGCGCAAGCAGTACTTCTGGTACTTCCAGGTGCTCGCGCCCAGGGAAGAGTTACCGCCCTATTCCACGAACGGCATTTACGCGTCTGTCCGGAATCCGCGCGAGCTCGGATTGCTGCTCGTGCTTGCAGGTCTTGCGGCGAGCTTTGGTCTCTTGTTCACGCTTGCCTGCATCGTGCTCCTGTTCCTGCCCGCGACCGCGTTCCGCGTGAGCTCCCGCGATCGTGTCCTGATTGATAAGCACGGAAAAGCATATATAGACTACATGCATACAAGTAAGAGACTCATCCCGCATCTTTATTGAGAGGGAGAAACAGGAATGGGATGGTACGCGAGTGAAGACGGACTGGTGCACGTCCCGACACGACGGGACTTTCTTGAGCAGTACGCGCACTTTCTCAAACGCGTTGATACGATTCTTGATGACGTGAGGGATGGATGGGACATTACCACAGCACGTCACGTCGTGCACGATGACTACCTGCGGCTGAGAAACCACCCGCACGCGAGCGATTGCCTGTTCAGCGAAGACTATTTTTCCGATGAGCTCGATCACGCGCATGAACAGTACTGTGATAGTCCGAAATATCTCGAGGATCTTGCAGAGAAGCACCAGCAGCGCATGCAGATCGCAGAGCAGAAGGAACGCGTTGCAGATCATGCAATGTGGACTGCGGCGGCACTTGCAGGGATAGGATGGAGCATTGAGCTTACCAGGCATTACATCGCGCCTGGTCTTGAACACATCGTCACGGTCGAGAATATCAAGTGGTTCTGTGGCATGGGCGCGTCGACGCTGTGCGTTGCTGCGCTGATGAATTACTGGGATAGCAAGGATTGTGGATAAGCCGTTGTATTTTTCTGATGCATATCTGAAAGATTTTGATGCCACGGTCACTGCAGTTGACGGCGTGAACGTGGTCCTTGACCAGACTGCGTTCTATGCGACCGGCGGCGGACAGCCGAATGACACCGGCAAGCTTGTCTGCAATGGCAAGGAGCACCAAATCATGAACATCAAGAAAGGAGAGCATGGAACCGTGCACGTGGTTGCTGAGCCAGGCCTCAAGATTGGCGACCGGGTGCACGGTGTTCTGGATTGGGAGCGGAGATACCGGTTCATGCGCATGCATACTGCTGCACATGTGCTCTCTGCGACCGTCAACAAACTCACCGGTGCGCTTGT
This sequence comes from uncultured Methanosarcinales archaeon, assembly GCA_964472615.1. Taxonomy (GTDB): domain Archaea; phylum Nanobdellota; class Nanobdellia; order Woesearchaeales; family ARS49; genus JAWAAW01. Next base: position 13,495 of record CAYYLN010000012.1, on the reverse strand, counting down.
CACAGGCAAACAGCTTGATCTGCAGCAGAGCAAGATTGATTTCGCGCTTGAGCAGTTTGACAAGGACAAAATCCAGCAGTTCGGTGAGGACGCGAGCAAGACGTGTGCTGCAGGAGCACAGGTCAAGACCTATTTCTTGCCTCGGGATGAAGCGTTGAAGATTCCGGGCGTGGTCAAGCTCGCGGAACGCATGCCACCGAACATTCCAGAATTGAGGATTGTGGAGATTGTGGGCGTGGATGTCCAAGCGTGCGGCGGGACGCACCTCAAGGATATCAAGGAGATCGGCACGATCAAGGTCCTGAAGGCAGAGAACAAGGGCAAGACGAATCGAAGGATGTATTACACAGTGAAATAGCACTGGTCACCGGCCAGTGATGCGCATTTCTTTTAAAGCGCTGCCTGTGCGTCTCGAACAATGTTGCGCAACACGTTCTTGTTTCTGCCCAAGGTCGGACTGACGACCGAGCAGAACATCTGGCAACAGGGCGTCAGGGATTGGAATGCGTTTGTTGAGGCGAAGAAAATCAAGGGGTTCTCTGCTGTGCGCAAGGAAGCTGCGCATCACAAAATCCATGAATTCAAGACCGAATTGTGGAATGAGAACCTGAAGTATCTCTCCAAGAACATCCAGCGTTCTGAGCAATGGCGGTTGTATGATACCTTCCGTGATGAAGCAGTGTTCCTGGACATCGAGACCAATGGGTATTATGGCAACATCACCGTGATCGGGCTGTATGACGGCAATGAGACCAAGACCATGATCCGCGGCTACAATCTTGACCGCTCATTGCTCGAGCGTGAGCTGCAGAAGTACAAGATGATCATCACGTTCAATGGCTCTTCGTTTGATGTTCCGGTGATTGAACGGTTTTTTGGACTGCGATTCCACGTCCCGCATGTTGATTTGCGGCACGTGTGCAGCAGGATTGGACTGAAAGGAGGCCTCAAAGCCATCGAGAAGCATCTCGGCATCAAGCGCGCAGAAGAGGTCGAAGGCGTTTCTGGCTCGGATGCAGTCTATCTCTGGGAACAGTTCAAGGCCACGAAAGACACAGACTATCTCAATCTGCTCGTGAAGTACAACGAGGAAGACGTCGTGAACCTGAAGCCGCTGGCTGATTATGCGGTGCGGGAGTTGTGGAAACGAACATTTATAAATCATTCTTCTGCAGAATAAGTAATGAAAACAGTGTTCGTGCATGCGCGCAGCACCAAGGATGTCAAGATTCCAGGGAATGTCATCACGAAATTGCCAAAGAATATCGGAGTGGTCGCGAGCATCCAATTCGCGCACAAGATCCCAGATATTGCCAAACAGATTCCTGGCGCGCTCGCGGGCGGACAGGTGCTGGGCTGTAATGCCGCCATGGCGTCAAAGCTCGTGAGCAAGGTTGATGCGTTCTTGTTTGTCGGATCAGGCGTCTTTCACCCCATCCAGATCGCATTGCAGACCAAGAAACCTGTCTATTCATACAATCCCTCCACTGATGAGTTCAAACAGCTTGACCAGAAAGAGATTGAAGCATACGAGAAGTCGCGCAGGGGCGCGGTCTTGAAGTTCTTGAACGCGAAGCGCGTGGGGCTTATCGTGAGCACCAAGATCGGGCAGAAGAATCTGCAGCGCGCCTTGCAGTTGAAGAAGAAGGGCGATAAAGAATATTATGTGTTCGTGTGTGATACGCTGGACTTCCGCTGGCTTGAGGACTTTACTTTCATCGACTGCTGGGTCAACACCGCCTGCCCGAGAATCGATGACCAGCGTTCAGGCGTCGTGAGCATCAATGACCTCGTCGCCGCCAAGGCCGTGAGCTTCCCGCATATTCCTGAAGGTTACGAAGTCCCGATTTGGGTGGGCACCAAGGGGTTGGCGCTCCGATAAGTAGTATGGCAAATCTCATTAATCTGGGAAGCGATTTCGTGAGATTCGCTCTTGAGCAGAGCGCACAAGATTTCCAGTAGTAATGTGCGCTGCTATTACGTGGTGATCTTCACGTCATTGCTCACGGATTGTTGTGTCAGCGCGGTTCCGATGCCCTGACCAAGGTGATAGCTGCTGACGCCAATAAGTTCCTCAAAAAAGGTCTTGGCAGGTGTGAATTCGTAGAGTTTTGCAGTGATGTTGAGTCGCTGTTCAATATACGTGACCGCGTCGTCCTTGTTTCCCAAGGCATCGACGAGACCGAGCTCCTTGGCCTCTTGGCCGGTGAGGACAAAGCCGTGCGCGATCTCCTTGACTTTTTCGATCGGGAGCTTGCGGTTGGCCGCGACTTCCTGCACGAAATCTGCATGGACTTGGTTGAGGAGTTTCTGATAGAGGTTTTGTTCTTCAGGCGTCATTTCTTTCCAGCGAGAGCCCGCATCCTTATACTGGCCTGCGATGAGCCTGCGGTACGTGACATTGTAGTTTTGGAGCAGGCCCGCGAACTCCAGGTAGGAGCCCACGACGCCGATGCTGCCGGTCGTGGACATGCGGTTCGCGAAAATGTAGTCCGCGGCTGTGGCGACCCAGAACGCCCCTGAAGCGCCGGCCTCGCGGATGACTGCAACTACTGTCTTATTTGATTCTTTCACGGCTCGTGCGATCTCATCGGTGGCCACCGGGCTGCCGCCCGGGCTGTCGATGTCGAGAATGATGGCCTTGGTTTGTGCGTTCTTATTCGCGTCCTTAATCCAGTCGATGATCGTGTCTGCAGACGTGCTGTCCTTTTCCAGAAGATCACTGCTTTTGTCTGAGGAAAGCGTCCCTTTGATCGGCACCACGGCAACATTGCCTCCGGTGATTTCTTCTGCAGGAACGAAGAGCGTAACCACGACAAAGGTCACGACGAGAAAAAAGATGAGGCTGGTAAGTGCGCCGATGGTTGCTTTGAAACCTTCAACAAACGTGAGATACCTGAGTCTGCCCTCTTTTTTCATGAAAAGCTGTGGCGCACGGCTGATTTATAAACATTATGCTTCACCCCCCAAAAGCTTTTAAATCGCCCCGAGCCACGCTGGACGATATGGATCCCAGGCATCGCAAGCCATTGTCAGCAGAAGAGCAGCAGCAGATGATGGAGGAGGACATCCGCCGCACGCCGATGCCGCGCGGCCGCCAAGTTCTTGGCATCTGCGAGCAACGTGTCGGCGGGAGCCGGATGAAAGTGCGCTGCCTTGACGGCAAGACGCGTATCTGCAGGATTCCCGGGCGCTTGAAGCGCAAGTTGTGGATTCGCGAGGGCGATGTCCTGCTCATCGAGCCCTGGGAGCTTTCAGGCGATGAGAAGGGGGACGTCATCTTCAAGTATAAGCCCCACCAGGCAGACGTGCTGAGAAGGAAGGGCTTGCTCAAGTCATTGGAAGCAGAGGAATTCTAAGTCGAGTCACTACTCAAGAATAGAAAACTATTTATAGAACAGTCGTTCTGGAAAACGCAGAAGTATGGGGGTGTGATGCATGGGTTCCGGACGATTGTTCACGTTGTTGGGGGTGTTTGTGCTGAGCTTCATCGGCACGATCTTCTTGGAGAGCAAGATGGATGAGTATTTCACGCTGGAGCTCGTGATCATCGTGGTCGGGATCCTGTTGGCGATCACCGCATTGATCGGCATCGCTGCTGACGCGCGCTGGGCATGGCCATTCTCCACGATCCTGTTTGCGCTGCTGCTCGCGAACGCGATCTTCCTGTTCGTCAACATCGGCGCGTTTGTCACGTTCGTGCTCCTGCTGATCGTGAACATCTTCGGCCTGTTGGTCGCGGTGTTGTCCATCCAGGACATTAGTGCCGCGATCCAAAGCAGTCAGTTGCCTGAGGCCCCGCAGCTGGAAACCTATGCTACCGAAGAGCCTGCGCACGTCACGTACAAGGCACCCAAGGCAGGCAAGGCAAGGCGTGGCAGGAAGAAGCGCTAAGCGTTTCTCGCGACCAAGGCATCAAGCGCTCGGACTGCCCTGACCGGGAATTCATAGCAGGGAATGCCGCGGTCTTCGAGTTTTCGTGCGAAACGGGTTGCGAATTCGCTGCCGGTCACGATGGCGACGATTGGTTTCTTTGCGTGCTGGGCTGCTTCGATGGTTTGGGATGCGAGTTTTTCAAGATTGAGCAGTGGTGTTTGCGGAAGCAGGATGATGAGCAGGATGTCATTGTTCTTGTCTTTCAAACAGGCATCGATGGCAAGCAGGTAGCGTCCTTCGGTTGCATCGCCGAGCACATCAAGGGGGTTGCTGATGATTGCAATGGGTGGGAATTGCTTCTTCAGGTCTTGCACGGTTTTGGGATCGAGCATTGCCATCCGGATGTGCTTGGCCTGCGAGAGTTCGTCTGCGGTGATGATGCCATATCCTCCGCCGTTCGTGATGACCTGCACGCGATTCTTTTTGGGCTTGCCCTTGAGTTTCTCGAAGATCTTGAGGTAGTCGAACACTTCTTCGATGTCATACGCGATGATGAGCCCTGCTTGCCTGAACGCGCCGAGATAGACTTCTGCAGCCCCTGCCAAGGAGCCGGTGTGGGAGAGGGTTGCCTTGCTCCCTGCGGCGGTGACGCCTCCCTTGAGCACGATGACGGGTTTTGCCTTCGAGGCTTTTGTTGCTGCGGCAAGGAACTTCTTGCCATCCTGCGCGCCTTCGATGTACAGGCAGATGACGTTCGTTGCAGCATCGTCCGCAAGATAGGTGAGGAAGTCTGACTCGTCAAGATTCATGGCGTTGCCATAGCTCACGAATTTGGCAAAGCCATAGCCTTCTTGTGCTGCAAGGTCGAGGACTGCGCTGCTTAATGCGCCGGATTGGGAGATGAATGAGATTCCTCCTTGTTTTGGCCTGAGCAATCGGTCAGGCGGCAAAAAGAGCGTATCGATCTTGCTCGTAGTGTCAAGGATGCCAAGGCAATTGGGACCGATGGCTGCGATCTTGTTCCGCTCCAGGGCCTTGCGGAGTTCGTTGTCGAGCTTGGTGTTACCAACCTCCTTGAAGCCAGAGCTGATGATGACCGCGTGCCTGATTCCTTTCTTGCCGCATTCATCGATGACTCCAGGGACAAGTGGTGCCGGGACTGCGATGACTGCGAGTTCGATGGTGTCAGGGATGTCGCGCACGGAAGCATAGCATTTCCTGCCGAGGATATCTGTGGCATGAGGATTGACGGGATAGACGCGGCCTTTGAATCCCTGCCGCAAAAAGTTCGTGAACACGACATTGCCGACTTTTCCTTGTTCGCGTGAGGCGCCGATCACAGCCACGGTTTTTGCTGAGAAGAAGGGATCGAGGTGCATCAGGACTCCACAATGATTCCGCGGTACTTGAATGTGTCCATGTGCGTGAGCTTTTCGAGCGTCGTCCACTCGATTGTGGGTCTGACTTCCAGAGCGAGTTTGCGCACGAGTTCATGGACGCGGTCCTGCGCAGCGCCGCGCGAATGCGCAGGGACGATACGGAGGACGAGCTGGTTCTTGCGCGCGATGACCTGCGCTTCTGCGACTTCAGGGAGCTTCAGGAGTGCTCCGCGGATGGCTGCGAGATCGATGCGCGCTCCTTTGACCTTTGCCTCCACCATGCCCGTGAGCGCGAGCTGTACTTCGGTTTCCTTGATGCGGCTCACATCAAAGATGCGTTCCACGCGCAAACCGCAGCGGTCGCATGGCACGCGGGTGAGTTTCTCATACACATCCCCGATGAGATACCCTTCGAGCAGCGTTCCTGCGCCGTCAATGTTCCACACGACGCCATAGCCGCCGTTCTCAGGGTTGACAAAGTCCCAGTCCTCAATCCAGCCCCCTTTGACTTCTCCGGCCGCCGTGACCGTGCGGATGATGTTTGACAAAGGCGCAATATGGTGGAATCCTGTCCGTGGCGCGCATTCGGGCAGCAGGTCTTCCTTGAATTCGCTTGCGCCGAAGATGTCGAGCACGAGCGCGTCCTTGACTCCGACCTTGCGCGCGAGCTCTGCGATCTTCTTGCGCTCTCCCTCATGCATCTTCTGCGCGCCATTGAGGAAGAGCGCGCGTGCAGGAAGCTTGACTTTTTTCTCTGCCGCGACCACGAGCCAGCGGTTCCTGAGGTAATCGCTCATTCCTGCGTAGATGTTCGCTTGAAAGGTCTCAGCCATCTCGACAAGCTTCTCCGTGGGAATGGTGCCGCCTGCGGCAGTGCACAGGTTCAGGTCTGCGACGATCTCGAGCGCGAGATGGACCGCGTGCCAGCCGAGGTGGGGCGCGTACGGGAACAGGTTCATGCCGACAAGATTGCCATCAGGCTGGAACTGGTCGAGGATGAGCTCTGCGGCGATGCTAAGGACGTTCTGCATGGTCTGCTTCTGCCGTGCCGTGATGAAGACCGGTGTTGGCCTGCCGCTTTCGGTGCCGCCGGAGAATGCAGGCATCTTGGGCATGTAGTATTCCTTGATTTCCTTCACGAGCGCCTTGCGGTTCGTGAGTGCCCGGAAAAACAGTGCGACCGTGGCAGCGCTCTCTTGCGCGTGGAGGAATGCCTCATAGTGGTCAAATGCCTGGTTGGGATGGATCTTGACGATGAAGTCCTCGGGATGATGCTTGTAATATGCCTTCTTGAGGAGGGGCAGACCGAGCTTGTGCCAGTCCTCAACCTTTTCAATGCTCAAGGGATCGACGCGGTAGTCCTTGAAGAGGTCACGGTAGGCCTTGACCGCAGGGAGCATGTGGTGCGCGATTGCTTTGAAGCGCTGCTGCTGCAGGCGCTCGATGGTTTCCCAGCGGATGTGCTTTAATTGTTGCAGGGTGAGGTATTCACGCATGGTTTTTCGTGTGCTTGTTTACGGGGAGTATTTGGTGCGCGCGAGTTTCGCGACTGCGTTCATGACGTTGCGTTGGAACGTGAGGAATGCTTTCTTGTCGTGCTTGCCTTTCAGGCGCAGGGGCTTGCCGACGCGGACAGCAATGCAGCGCGGCTTGAATGTGGGCAATGCCTGATGCCTGGACCACCACGCATACGTGCCTTGGATGCCAATCGGGATCACAGGCGCTCCGGTTTCGTGGGCGAGCACGCCAAGGCCGGTGTGTGTCGCTCGTTGCATCTTGCTGTCATATGTCCTGCCGCCTTCAGGAAAGAGCAGGAGAAGTTCGCCGCGCGCCAGCGTCTCGAGCGCGCGTTCGACTGATCCGTTGATCGGGATTTGCCTGAACATGCCGAAGAGCCAGCGCGTGAACCAGTTCTTCTCGAAGATCCTGCGAACCATGAGGCCATGGGGCCAGCGATCGTGATACCAGTCGGTGTAAAAAGAGATGAGCGGCCCATCAATATAGCTCGAGTGGTTTGCAACGAGGATGGCCGGGCCCTGCTTCGGGATGCGGTCAAAGCCAGAGCTCTCGTACACGAATAATTTCAGCAAAGGAACAGATAAGTATTTGAGTAATCCCATACGAGTGCCTCTTGTTGTTCAAAAAGAGACCAACAGAATGCTTCAGCATTCCGCGCTGCCTCTTTTGGAGAAGAGCACGCAGTTTGCTATAAAAAGGTTTCTCGTGGTGTCGGCAACGGTCTTGCCGAGCGCTTCTCGTAGAGGATGCTCGAGGAAAAGTATTTAAAACAGCCTTCATCAAGAAGGCGTATGCAGAAAAAGCAGGTGTTTGCCTGGGGGATGTATGACCTCGCGAACACGGCGTTCTCTGCGCTGTTCGTCACGTTCTTCTTCCCAAAATACATCACGGAGTTCTTGGGCGGCAACAAGCTCCAGATCGGGCTCGTGTTCGGGCTGTCGATGCTGCTCGTCGCGCTGTTGGTGCCGGTGATCGGCGCATGGTCTGACCGCATCAAGCGACGGATGCCGTTCATCGTGCTGTTCACGTTCTTCTGCTGTGCCGCAACGCTCTTTGTTCCCTTGGTCGGGTTGAAGACTGCCTTGTTCCTGGGCATGGCCGCGAATTTCTTTTATCATGCTGCACTCACCACGTACAACGCATTGATCCCGAAGCTCGGCGAGCCTGAGGAGTATGGCAAGATCTCAGGCATCGGTGTCGCGCTGGGCTATCTCGGAACGCTTGGAAGCCTGGGTGTTGCTGCGCTCGTGCTGAATGCGCTCGGCTGGGAGTCTGAAGCGGGCATGAAGGCGATGTTCACGGTTACGGCTGTGTTTTTTCTCGGTTTTTCGTTGTTCCTGTTCCTCGGCTTGCGGGAGCCGAAGAATCATGTCAAGACCCCGTGGCATGAGCACACCCATCAGGCGATCAATGACGTGCTCAAGACATTGAAACGGCTGAGAAAATATCCAGGACTCATTCCGTATCTGCTCACCATCTTCATGTTTGTTGATGCGGTGACTGCAGTAATCATCTTTCTCTATCTGTATGGCAGGAGCGTGATCGGTCTCGAGACGCAGGCATTTATGGTGGTCTACTCGTTGTTTGCGTTGTCTGCGGTCGGCGGGAGTTATGTTTTTGGTCGAATCACCGACCGCCTTGGTCCGAAGCGGACACTAACCATGGCAGGCGTGCTGTGGCTGGTCGTGCTCGGCGTCCTGTTGCTCGTGCATTCCCTGCCGATGTTCGTCTTTGCGGGCTTGCTGGGCGGTGTCGCCTTGGGCGCGGTCTGGACCTCGTCGCGGCCCTTGTTGATCTCATTGAGTCCACGACGTGAGGTCGGCCAGTTCTTCGGCTTTTCCGAGCTCGCAGACAAGTTCTCAGGCGTGCTCGGTCCGATCGTGTACGGCTACCTTGCGCACACGTACAATGACCAGGCCGCGATCTTGTCCTTGTTCGTCTTCTTTATCCTCGGTCTGATCGCGCTGCATTTTGTGCCCGACCGGAGGCCGACTGATGCGCGTGCTTGATGCTGCTGCGGCTGCGGAATTCGTGAAGGGCGTCGCACCGGTCGCGAAGCACGTCGTGGTGAAGCACCCTGATGAGGCCGCGCGCTTCGCAGAGAAGACCTGGTACCCGGTCGTGTTGAAGGCGCTCTCGCCGAAGATCATCCACAAGACCGAATCAGGGGCGGTCAAGGTCGTGCACGGCATCAAGCAATTGGATCAGGAATTCGCTGCGCTCAAAAAGCTCGCGCCCGACATCTTGGTGCAGGAGTTTGTCAAGGGCATGGAATTCATCCTCGGGTTGAAGAAGGATCCGACCTTTGGTCACGTCATCCTCGCAGGCATCGGCGGCATTTATGTGGAGGTGTACAAGGACGTGAGTTTTCGTGTCTGCCCGATCATGGCAAAGGACGCGGAAGCGATGCTGGATGATCTCACCGGCAAGGCGATTCTCGCAGGCGTGCGTGGTGTGCAATTGAGAAAGCAGGCATTGGTCGATGCGATTGTCCGATTGTCCAAGCTGCCGGAGAAGCAGCCAAGGATCGCTGAGCTGGACATCAACCCGTTCATCCTCAATGACCAGGAAGGGAAGATTGTTGATGCGCGCGTTGTTCTCGAGTAGCTAAAAGCTTAAATAGAGAAAAATCTCGCTCAGGTGTATGGTGGGACCGAAGAAAAAGTTCCGTTGCGGCACGTGCAATTGGAAGTTCTCACGGAATTATTCGCCGCAATTGTGCCCGTACTGCGGCAAGGCGACGGTCGAAGAGGACATCTCCCCTCCTGCAGACCAGATCGTGCAGAGTCTCGAAGACAGCAGGTTCTGACTCAGCCGGTGCTCGTCGAGTTCTTGATGGTATTGGTTGCCAGGTCCTTGTACGCGACCCCTTGAAGCAAGTCGACTTTCTGGAAGATGAACGTGCCGTCTGCGTGCTGCGTGCCGACTTGCGACCAGGCCTGCGCCATCAGCGGGTATGCTGCGGCTTCGCTGTCTAACAGGAAGGTGGGGATTGCGGTGACCGCATATTTCTCGATCAGCTGCTTGCCGAGCGGACCTGAGATGTCGACTGTCTTCTCCTGCTTGAATTTCATGCCAAAACTCTGCTCAAGGACTTGCTTGTGTAAGGAGACATTGTAGCACGCAGTACATGTGTTGTCCACCAAGTAGGTGAGTGTAACCATGCCGCGCACCTGTCTGGACGCCAGATCACGGTAGGGCGGGGTCGGGTTGCGCATGACCAGCATGCCGTCGCTTTCTTCGGTGCCGACCTGCGGCCATGCCTGCTTGACCGGATCATACGCGAGCGCGTCATGCGATAAAAGCATGGTCGGAATCTTGGTGATGCCATACTGCTTGATGAGGTCTTGGGCTTCCTTGTCCTTGAAGTCAAGGTTCTCGGTGCTCGTCACCGAAACACCGACTTGTTTGAGCTGGTCGCCGAACTGCGCGATGTCAAAGCAGTCTCTGCAACTTGCGTCAGTGATGAGTGTGACGCTCACCCTGCCAATGATGCCGCCGAGCTTGAGATCATAGTAGGGCGGCGGCGTCTCGGTGAAGACGTATGCATCTGCTGTTTTGGTGAATCCTGTGATCGTGATGTTCTCGGTCTCGCCGGTGACGACTGCAGCAGGCAGTCGGGTGATGCCGTACTCCGTAATGAGCTTCTGGCCTTCGATGCTGTCGAACGCAACCGTGTTTTCCGTGATATTGGTCAAGGGCGTCTGGCGCACGGCAGTGGAAAAGAGCTGTGCGTCAAAGCAGTCGTCGCACTGCGGCGCAGCGATGATCGTGACCGTGAGTTTCGCAAGCGCAGGTTGCTGCGAAGATTTTACTTCCCTTAGTTGCTTCTGCACTTGGACGATGGAATAGACGCTGAATAAAAGGATGACGAGCAGGCCAATCATCAGATAGGTTGTGATGTTCGGAAGGTTGAGCGTGAGCTTCTTCTTGGCCATCGTGTTTTCCCTGGTTTTACAGCGCGGTGCTCGCGTCAGTGTTCACTGCGCGTTCTGCTGCTGCAGTGCTGTCTGCTGGCGCGCCGATGCCGCATCCGCCGCCGCTTGGCGCTGGAGGCGCACTGGGCACTGATCCTGCGGCTCCACCAACGCAGCCTCCAAGAACAAGGAGACCGATACTCAACATCGCAATCATCGCCAATGATATTTTATTCATAGCACATCCCCCACTTTTGTTGAAAACAGTTTGAAAATAAAAAAGAAACTTAACAACCTCCAACCAATGTCAACTGCATTGACAAGGTTGTCGGTTGCATCAGCAACCTCCAACCATGCCGGGCAGGTTCTGCAGCGAACTGGGCAACGCAGGCGCACCGCCTGCTCCGCCTGCCTGCGCGACTGGCACTCCAACCGCGCCAAGCTGCACGTTGCCGGACGATATCTGGTTCTTCAGGCCGATCAACTGATATGCTTGCACGGCCGCAATGAGGACCAAGGCGCCGAGCACGATTGCGATCACAACGTTTTGCTTCATGGGATTACCTCCGATTATTCTAACAACCGCCTACCAAAGCCAACAAAAGTTGGCAAGATTCTCGGTTGCATTAGCAACCTCCAACCATTCCTGGCAGACTTTCCAAGCTCACCGCACTGGAACCGCTGTTGCCACTGGATGCCGCCTGTTCTTGCAGGACGCGCTGTACGGTCGGTCCTGGATACCAGAGCGCCTTCCAACGACTGAGTTCGCCAAAGATCTGTACGTCCGTGTATTGGTCTCCGAAGTTTGCGATAAACCATTTGGCCATGCCCCGCCAGGCGCGGGCGTGCGAGCAGCCGCAGTGCGTGATGATGGTTGGGTTGCTCGGGCTGCCGCAGCAGTAATCACAGGTGAATTTGCCAACAATGCCTTGCCAACGCGCGTTTTGTTCAGGCGTCAACGTGATGCCTTGTTCATAATTGCCCCAGACTTTCTGTGCAGTGATGGGATCGTCAAAACTCACTCCGGCTGCTTGACCATACGATGGCGTGCCGACAGGAACAATTGCATTAATCGCGTCCTGGACCGCATCGCCGGTTGGCTCTTTTTCAGGATTGGATGAGATTGTGGGCAATTCTTTGATCCGGGTCTTATAACCTTGCATGACTGCTTGTTCGCCAGGAGCAAGGAGGACTGGCGCGAGCACCGTGCCTTCGCCGCCCTTGCTGAATGACAGCACGCCACTAGCGCCGCCCATGCGGATGCCGCCTGCGCCAAGCAGTGCAGAGAGCTGCGCAACCTGCCACATGTTGAACAATACAAGGAACGTCACGAGCGCGACAGCGCCCAAGAATAAAGGCGATTCCGTCATGGAGGATGTTTTCTGCTTTTTGGCTTTGTGTTCGTTAGTCATATCCACTCCCTCGCGCAAGGCAGAGGTAGTTGATTTATAAATGTTGTGTTTCATCATTTTTTATGCGGCAGAGGTTTTTTGCCCTGCCCATGACGTGATGCTCGCGAGTTCTTGCGCGATGTTGGTACTGGATGTGATCAAAATCTTGTCTTTGTCATGGGGAACGTACTCGAGTTTTTCATCAGTCTCTTTGCCGTTGACAAAGACTTTTGCGCTTGCGGGAATCTCAACTCCGACACTCT
>CAYYLN010000012.1:0-1141 GCA_964472615.1 uncultured Methanosarcinales archaeon | reverse complement strand
GAGCCGGAGGGTGGCGCCCGTAGCATGGAAATGAATGACATCGCCATTGCCTCCTTCGACGTGCGCGAACATACTCTTGACATCATATTCAGGGCCAGAGAAATCGATTGGCGGCCCCCCATCAATGTATACTTTGAAATCCGCATGAATATGGGCGCTCTTCAAGACCCCAATGGTTGACGCGGGATCCATATTGCACTGCACTTGTCCGCTGGAGATGCACAGGTCGACGTCCATGCCGCAATAATCACATTTGCCGTCACTATCTTTGTCCATGAATTCTTTCGCCATGTCCATATCGAATGATGTCATGCGTGGGCCGAAGTGTGACGATTGTGGTTGTTGCATGGGTTGCATCGGTTTGTTTGTCATCCTGTTCGCCATGTGTAGAGGTGTGAACAAAGTGTATGTGCTGAAGACGAGTGTGATGAGAGTAAGCGCCAGCAAGCCGTACCAGGCCAGTTGTTGGGATTTCTTTTTACGCATGGCGAGACCTCTTTTGTTTCTTTCGATCCATAATTGCCCAACAGATGCTTGCAATGACAATGAAACCGCCAATGAACCAGAAATAGACCTGGAACGAGCGGAATGCTTGGAATGGCGTTCCTGCGATGATGAATCCGCTGTTCGCAAGCATGGTTTTGGGTGAGAACGGCAGGCCTTTGTGTTTCCAGAGCACGATCATGACAAGGAGCATCACGACCGCAGCAATCCAGAACGGTATTGCAACTTTCTGCAAAAAGAGCAAAGGCATTCCTGAGATCGTGATGCCGACTGCAGAGAGGAGGGTAGCGATGCTCATGCATGCAGCATGGCAAACATTTGATCCGCCGAGGATGCTGAGCCCGCCAGATGTGCCGCTGCCGATGCCGAGAATCTTCTCCTTGTACCCCATTAGTTTACAAGGTTTGTAATGGTTATATAAAAGCTTTGCGGTTGTGAAGCACAAGGTATTTATACAACTACAGAGTTTGTAAAGGTATGCGAAAGATGCTGTTCTTCGTCGTCCTGCTCGCGCTCGTGCTTCCGACGGTGATCGCGCTCGAGCTGCCGGCCGGGGTCGCGAAACTCGCGCAATATCAACAGCAGCTTGCAGGAAGTGTCACGTGCGTTGTTGCGGTCGTTGCAGGCATGCTCACGT
>CAYYLN010000011.1:3275-16739 GCA_964472615.1 uncultured Methanosarcinales archaeon | reverse complement strand
CCACGCGAACTGAATGCCCGACATCATCAGGACGCCCATGATGAGACAGTCTGCTCCGCAGAAAATTCCTAACGTGAAGCCCAGACCTTTCACGCTCCAATTTCCTTCTTTTGCCATAACATCACCTCTTGTGCTTGGGCAAATGAGGAAAAGTATAAAAAGTCAGCTCCTGCCAAGTCGCGCATGTACGAGTTTCTCATCTGGACAGCGCTGTTGGGTGTTGTTTGGTTCATCGCATATGTTTCACAGCCAGCGCTGCGCAAGAAGATCTGGTGGAGTAGCTGGATCGCGTTTCCCTTTGGCATCGGCGAGCTCTACTTCATCCCGAGTTACTGGACGCCGCAGACCCTGTTCGATCTCGGCATGCGCTACCGCATCGATATCGAGAGCTTTGCATTGATGTTCTTCATGGGCGGCATCGCCGCATTCGTGTACGAGGGATTCTTCAAGCAACGTGTTCCTGCAATGCAAAAGATCTGTCATCCCCTCTGCAGGTGCTATGTTCCGCTCATCGCGACACTGATCGCATTCATCGTTTTCACGCGCGCGTTTCCTGCCTGGAACATCATTTATCCATCATCTATCGCGTGCCTTTTCGGAGGCGCGACCGCCATGCTCATCTATCCAGGGCTGCGCAAGCACGTGCTCTTTGGCGGAATCCTGTTCGCACTATTGTATTGGATTTCGCTCGGGCTCATCGACCTTGCATTCACAGGCTGGATCGCGAGCACGTGGAACATGGCAGCATTGAGCAGCATCACCCTCTTCCGTGTTCCTGTGGAAGAGATCCTCTTCGGCTTCAGCCTCGGAACCTTGTGGGCACCATTGTTTGAAGAAGTCTGTTCGAACTTTCACGTGACGAAGACGAAGAAAGATATAAAAACTCATTAGTCCCTGACTCACGCATGCCGCACATTTCTGAACGCGAACGCCAGATGCCTGAGCAGGAGATCGGCAAGCTGCTTCGCATCGCGGTTGAAGACAAGAGCGTGATCTCTCTCGGACCTGGCGAGCCTGATTTCCCTGCGCCAGCACCGATTGTGGCGCTCACCAAGAAGTACGCCAACCAGTGCAACCATTATGCCCCGCCTGGCCGGTTCAAGGAATTGCGCGAAGCCATCGCGAAAAAACTCAAACGAGAGAACAAGATAACAACATCACCAGAAAACATTGTTGTCACATGTGGTTCACAAGAAGCGCTGCTCATCGCGGCAGCCTGCACGCTTGATCCGAGCGAACAAGTCATGATCCCTGACCCGAGCTACATGGGATTCCTGCCCACGTTCGAGCTTTTCAATGCAAGCCCCCAAGTCATCCCCTTGCGTGAGCAGAATGGTTTTGCCTTTGATCCTGACGAGGTCGAACGTGCCATTGATCCCAAGAAAACAAGGGTTTTGATGATCAACACGCCTGCCAATCCCACAGGCACGGTGCTCAGCAAGAATGTCCTTGAACAGCTTGCAGACATCGCGATCGAACACGATTTGTTGGTCTTCAGCGATGAAGCATACGAAAAAATCATCTATGATGATGCGAAACACGTGAGCATCGGCTCGCTCAATGGCATGGAAGAGCATGCCGTGACCTTCCAGACCTTCTCCAAGACCTATGCCATGTGTGGCTATCGCATCGGGTATGTCGCTGCGCCGCCTGCGCTGGCTGAGGCAATCAAGGAGACGCATGTGAACACCACAATCTGCGCTCCGACAATCTCGCAGAAGGTGGCTCTGGGGGCGCTCAGGCTCCCATCGAAATACACTGATGCCATGGTCAAGGAATATGACCGTCGCAGAAAGCTCATGGTCAAGCGTCTTAACGGGATGGGCCTCAAGACCTTGATGCCGAAAGGCGCGTTCTACACGTTCTCGAACATCAAGCACCTGGGCGTGGGCAGCAGGAAGTTCGCGTTTGACCTTTTGCAGAAGGCCAAGGTCGCGGTCGTGCCTGGCACTGATTTCGGCAAGAACGGCAACAACCACATCCGCTGCAGCTTCGCGACCGACTACAAACTCATCGAGAAAGCGTTGGACAAGATGGAAGCGTTCTTGAAGAGATACAGGCCTCGATAAAGCTTCGAACGAATACTCGTTTCATTTCTCGAATAAACTGCAGCAGAAGGTAATAGTTTTAGTTGTTGGCCGCGCAACAGAGAGCGAATTTCTTCGTATGCCTGAAATCCAGGAATGCGTTAATGAGCAGCACGGCTGCCCCTGAATAAAGCGTCGTGTTAGAATTTGATAGGTAGCGTGAAGCGAAAATGGCGACTGAAACTATGAATCCGATAACAAGAAAGATCTTACTGCCATGCTTGCACATGTTCGCATAAAGCCCCAACAAACCAACGATGAGTAGTATTCCAGTTACTCCTGTAAGGATGGCTCGTCCAGCAGTAAGGCTTACGCCAATTGCCGATAATAAAGCGCTGAGTGCTGGAATGCATGCCGGACATTTAGCGACGCCAGCTGTCGCACCTAAGCTCCCTAATCCGCTGAACCAGTTTGATTTCATGCAGGTACCTTCTGATGTTTTTCAGCAGCAGGACATTTTCTATCGCCATAATCGCAGAATACACAACAGCTTTTAGCAGCTTGGATTACTTTGCCGCAACTTTCACATTTGTAAAATGTTTGACAGCTGATGATTGGTATTTCGATTGGTTGCTTGTACCCGCACTTGGGGCAGGTCACATTGCCAATGATGTTCTTTGTTTCATTCATTGTGTTTCTCAGCCCACGTCATTAATGGCACGATTGCTTGATAGAGCTTAGCGCCTTTTGGTGTGAGTGCGTATTCAACACGAGGTGGTTTTTCAAAAAATACGGTTCGCTTCAGAAGCTTCTGCTTTTCAAGTTCGCCGAGGCGATCGGATAACATTTTTGCGCTAATTCCCTCAACACGGTCAAGAATGTGATTAAAGCGCAAGGTACTGAAATTTCCAATGGTAACCAATATTGAAAGAGTCCATTTCTTGCTCAAGAAACTTGCCGCGCATTCCAACGGGCGCGGGCAGTAGCCCTTGCCCTTCATCTTGCAGCCTTGCGGCAAAACTTCAACCGCGACGGTTTTACTTACCATTTTGAAACTTCCACCTTTAAATACTTGTTTTGTTTAATTAAGTATAAAATAGTAAGTATTTAAACTTTATGGAGGTAGAAACTATGGAAAAAAGAAAACCTTGCTGCGCAGGAGGCATCTGCCCGTGTTGCCCATGCTGCATTTGCATCTGCACAACACAACTTTCGCCTGAAGCAAAGCGCTTGTTGAAAAAATCCTAGCAAAAGGTCTACTTTTTCGGATGGTGTCTAGCGCTTGAACATCTTCACGATTTCTCCGAACACGAGCACGCTCGCGCTGATTCCCGTCGAAATCATCCAGTCCTGCGCGGTCAGGTGGACGGTGCCGAAAAGCTGCTGCAAGAATGGCAGTTCGATAACGGCAAACTGCAATCCGACGGAGAGCAGGATCGCGCCCCAGAGCCATTTGTTGGCAAAGACGCCGACCTTGAACAGGGATTGGTCCTCAGAGCGCTGATTGAGCACGTTGAACATCTGGAACAGCACCAAGGTCGTAAAGGCCATGGTCTGCGCTTTCGCGAGCTGCGTGTCAGGATCATACACGTCAAACACGAACAGCGTGCCCAGCATCATGATCAGCCCAATCAGGAAGATCATGATGCCCCGCGAGCGGTTCACAATGCTCTCCTCAAACGTGCGTGGTGCACGACGCATGAGACCTGGTTCAGGCGGATCCACACCAAGTGCAAGCGCAGGAGCGCCATCAGTAATGAGATTGATCCACAAAATCATCAAGGCTGTGGCCGGCAAGGGCCACCCGAGCAGAATGCCGGTAAATAACACGAGTACTTCACCCATGTTGCTGGACAACAAATACTCAACAAACTTCTTGACATTATCAAAAACAACCCGGCCTTCCTCGACTGCACGCACAATACTCGCGAAGTTGTCATCAGCCAGCACCATCGCGCTCGCTTCGCGTGCCACATCCGTGCCGGTAATGCCCATCGAGATACCGATGTCTGCCTTCTTGAGCGCAGGAGCATCATTGACCCCGTCTCCGGTCATGGCGACGATGTGTTTGTGCTGCTGAAATGCTTCGACAATGCGCGTCTTGTGCGCAGGATTGACACGCGCGTAGATGCCAATTTCCTCGACTTGCGATGCAAGATCAGTGATGTGATCAAGCTCACTGCCGGTGATGGCTTTTCCCCCGATACCGAGCTCCCGCGCGATCGCTTTCGCCGTAGCCAAATGGTCGCCAGTGATCATGACAACCTTGATGCCTGCAGTCCTGCATTTCTCAATCGCTCCCTTGACTTCCTGCCGCGGTGGGTCGATCATCGCCTGCAAGCCGACAAACACCAAATCGTGCTCAAGTTTTTCCTTGCTGCCTGGAGCGATTTCCTTGTACGCAAATCCAAGCACGCGCAATGCCTTGTTCGCATAGGCGTCATTCATCGCAAGCACGTGTTCGGCATCAGTGCGGGAAAAGCGCACGTGCTTGCCGTGCACAAGCTGCTTGGTGCACAGCTTGATCAGAATTTCGGGTGCGCCTTTGATGCACACCAACAAGCGGTTGCCTGCACGATGCACGGTCGTCATCAGCTTGCGCTCTGAAGAGAACTCAATCTCCTTGATGCGGGGAACCGTCTTGGTGAGCCGCTCGATGTCAATTCCTGCCTTTCGAGCGCTGACCAGCAGCGCTGCTTCGGTTGGATCGCCAATGACCTTCCATTCATTGTTTTGCTTTTCAATCTGAGCGTTGTTGTTGAGCGCGCCAATCTTCAAGAGCAAGCTGAATTGGGCAGGATCTTTCATGAAACGGCCTTCCGAACTATACCCTGCGCCAGAAACAGGAATCGATTCCTGATTTGCATAGACGCATTTTACCGTCATCTGATTATGCGTGAGCGTGCCAGTCTTGTCTGCGCAGATCACCGTGCATGCGCCCAAGGTCTCAACGCTCGGGAGCTTGCGGATGAACGCGTTGCGTTTCGCCATGCGCTGCACGCCGATCGCGAGCGCGACCGTCACGATTGCGGGCAGGCCTTCAGGGATTGCTGCGACCGCAAGCGCGACTGATGCAAGGAACATCTCAAATGCAGGCAGGCCATGGACGATGCCTGCGACAAAGACAACCAGCGCGATGAGAATGACCAGCACGCCAAGGAACCTGCTTAGACTGGCGAGTTTTTTCTGAAGTGGCGTGGGCTCGTGTTCTGTCTCCTTGATGAGCTTCGCAATCTTGCCGATCTCGGTCTGCATGCCCGTGCCCACCACAACAGCCTTTGCCCGCCCATTCGTCACGATCGTGCCTGAGAACACCATGTTCTGCTGATCTGCAACTGCGATATGATCGCGCAACGTCTCAATGTCTTTCTGGACAGGCGTTGATTCACCGGTCAGCGCAGCTTCTTGCGTGGCGAGATTCACGACCTCAACCAGCCGCGCATCTGCAGGGATTTTTTCCCCGGTCTCCACCACAAGGATGTCACCAGGAACGACTGCAACCGCATCAATCTCCTGTATTTTCCCATCACGAAGGACGCGCGCCTTGAGACTCACCATCCTTTGCAGGGCCTCAATCGCTTCCTCAGCGCGATATTCCTGCATGCATCCGAGGATGGCGTTCAAGAGGATGATCGCAGTGATCACGCCAAAATCAGTCCATTCCTGCACCAATGCGCTCAGGAGCATCGCCGCGAGCAGGATCCAGACGATCGGACTCGTGAACTGCTCGAGAAAGATCTGGGCGATGGATACATGGTGCGCTTCCTCGATGCTGTTCGGCCCGTACTGTTTCAAGCGTCGTGCCCCATCTTCAGCAGAAAGACCGCGCTCAAGAGACGTGCTCAGCGTGCGCAGAACGACAGGAACTGATTGATCGTACCAGGCCATGCCTTGCGACGATACTCTCGTGTATAATAATATGATGGCTCGTCACGATGCCGGAGGCACCCAATGATAATGTTTATATAATGAATCGGTCAACGCGATGCGCGTGGTGCACGCGCACGAACTCATGCGGACCGATTACATCATCACGGATATCGATGACACGGTTGCCTCGCTGATCGGACAGATGGAACGCCATGGCCAATGTTATGCTGTGGTCTTTGATGACAGGACACACAAGGGAATCGCGGCAAAAAAATGGCTGCTCTCATCGCGCATCGATCCTACAACCATGAAACTCAAAAACCTCATGACGCACCGTTCCAAGAGCAAGACGCCGTTCTTCGTGCCCAAGCTCGCACCCGAGACTGAGCTCAAGGAAATCGTGCGTTTGTTCGCGACTGCAGACGTGCATGCCTTGCCGGTCATCATCACCGAGAACAAGAAGGAAAAAGTGGTCGGGACCGTGCATTCCATCGATCTCCTCAAGGAGCTCCGCACATTCTATGTCCGCGTTCGCGCAGACGAGCTCGCAAGCATGAAGCTCATCACGATCAATCAGGATGAGGAATTCGGCAAGGCAATGAACATCATGAACAAGCAAGGCATCGGAAGAGTGGTCGTGGTGAATGATGCGAACAAGCTCATCGGCATCGTTTCACTCACCGACATCATCACTGATGTGCATGCGTGGCCACGCAGCAACGTACGCTTGTCCAAGGCAGCGAGCCATCAGCACGGCAAGCACACGGGCTTCGGCACGGGAGAGAAAGACAGCATCCTCACGCTGCCGGTGCACAACATCATCACCCACGTGCCCAATTGCTGCACACTCACGCCGAATCGTTCCGTCGCGGACGTCATTGATGCGATGGCCAAGAACGACGTGAGCAGCGTTGTGCTCACCAAGAACGACATGCCCCTGGGCATCATCACCATCAAGGATATTCTTGAGGATTTTGTAAAGGCATGATTCGAACCAGCGTATCGACGATGGCGTGAGCGCTGCTCGACGGACTGCTGTTTTCTCCGCGTGATACAGAAAGCTTCACCGTAAAAAAGGTTATATTTAAATACAACATATCAATTTGGTATACAAAAAAAGCTACTAGGAACGACGCTGATGCCGATCCCGGAAGACAGGAACCCCAAGCGGACATTCAAGGAACTCCGTCATCATATTCTCACGGATCTGCTCAAGGGCAGGAAGACCGTCAACCAGCTTGCCAAGGACACGGGCATCAACTGGAAGACCGTTGACAACCACCTGATCTGGCTCAAGGGCCGCGGCTTTGTCAGGGACGTCTTCGTGAGCTCCTATGTCAAAATCTATGAGCTGACCGAAGAAGGACGAACATTCCTTGGCGTGGAGGAATCCCCATGAGGAAACCGCGCGTGCTCATGCTTGGCTGGGAATTCCCGCCACACAAAACAGGCGGCTTGGGCACTGCATGTTATGGGCTCACCAAAGGCCTTGCACAACAAGGCGTGCATGTCACGTTCGTCATGCCTGTCGCGCCCGAAGGAGCACAGGCAGAATTCGTCAAGCTCATCGGCGCAAACCATGCTGCGAAACCAATGAAAATCATCGAAGTGCCTTCACTCTTGGCGCCGTACAACACAGAAGAAGACTACGCAGCAGACTATGCACCCCTGAACGCAAAAGGCCTGTACGGCAAGAGCATCTATGCCGAAGCAAAACGTTTTGCCAAGATCGCCAAGGCAATCGCGCACAAGGAAAAACATGATGTCATCCACGCACATGACTGGATGACATATGAAGCAGGCATTGAAGCCAGAAAAACATCAGGCAAGCCCTTAGTCGTACACATCCACGCGACTGAATTCGATCGCACCGGCGGCAATCCGAACCCGTACATCATGCGCTGGGAATACCAAGGGCTCAAGGCAGCAGATGTCATTATCGCGAACAGTAATTTCACCAAGAACAACGTGCTGCAGCACTACAAGATTCCCGAGCACAAGATCCGCGTCGTCCATTGGGGTATCGAAGAGGATCACCCGCACTACCGGCTTGATTATCACTCAGCGCTCAACAAGGGCCGCAAGATTGTCCTGTTCCTCGGTCGTGTCACCCTGCAGAAAGGTCCTGATTACTTTGTCGAGGTCGCGAAGAAAGTCCTTAGCTTTGAGCCCAACACGCTCTTTGTCATTGCCGGTGACGGCGATATGCTGCCAAAAGTCATCCATCGCGCGCATGATCTCGGCATCTCAGACAAGGTCATCTTCACTGGTTTCCTGCAAGGCGAAGACGTGCACAAAGCATTCCAGATGGCAGACATCTATGTCATGCCAAGCGTTTCTGAGCCCTTTGGCCTGGTCGCGCTTGAGAGCCTCAAGAATAACACTCCCACAATCATCAGCAAGCAATCAGGAGTCTCCGAAGTCTTGCGGCATTGCCTTAAAGTTGATTTCTGGGATGTTGACCGCATGACTGACGTGATCGTGAACATCCTCAGGCATCCTGAACTGCATGAGGAACTACGCGAGAACGGACACGAAGAAGTCCAGAAATTCAATCTCGATGAACCCGCACGCAAAGTGCACGATATTTACAACGAGGTGATCAGATGACCAACGTCTGCCTGTATTTCCAAGTACACCAGCCCTTCCGCATGCGGAAGTACAATGTCTTTGACATCGGGCACAATAACCAGTATTTTGACGACAAGAAAAACCGCGAAGTCATGCAAAAAGTCGCCAAGAAATGTTATCTGCCCGCAAACCGCATCATCAGGAATCTGATTGCACGGCACGAAGACTTCAAGGTCGCGTACAGCATCACCGGCACTGCCTTCGAGCAGTTCGAGACATATGCGCCTGCCGTGCTCGATAGTTTTGAAGAGCTGGCTGCGACTGGCGCAGTCGAGTTCCTGAACGAGACCTATCATCATTCGTTATCATTCCTGCACAACAAGGATGAATTCCTCGAACAAGTGCGCATGCACCAGCGGCTCATCAAAGACAACTTCAAGCAGAAACCAGTCGTGTTCAGGAACACCGAGCTCGTGTTCACGAATGAGCTTGCGAAGATCGCTGAAGACATTGGTTACAAGGCAGTACTGGCTGAAGGCGCAGACCACATCCTCGGTCATCGGTCGCCGAATTACGTCTACAAGCCGAAGACGACAAAACACATGCGCCTGCTGCTCAAGAACTACAAACTCAGCGACGACATCGCGTTCAGGTTCGGCAACAAGAACTGGCCAGGCTATCCCGTGACCGCGAAGAAATACGCAGACTGGATCGCGCCCATCCTCGGCGACAGCATCAACCTGTTCATGGACTACGAGACCTTTGGCGAGCACCAGTGGGAAGACACCGGCATTTTTGATTTTCTTGAGCATTTGCCGCGTGAACTGAAGCGACACAAGATATCATTCCAGTGGCCTTCTGAACTTGCGAAGATCAAGCCAAAAGATGAGCTGGATATCCATCATCCGGTGAGCTGGGCAGACATCGAGCGCGATGTCTCGGCATGGCTCGGCAACAGGATGCAGCATTCAGCAGCAGAGCGCCTGTATGCATTGCGCAAGGATGTGCTCGCGAGCAAAGACGCTGACCTGATCGATGCGTGGCGTAAGTTGAGCACGAGCGACCATTTCTACTATATGTGCACGAAGTGGTTCAATGACGGCGATGTGCATAAATACTTCAATCCGTACGATAGCCCGTACGAGGCATTCATCGCCTACATGAACATCCTCAACGATATCATTTTACGCGTCAAAGGCGATGAGCACAATGGCATCGGAACAGCACTCAAGAGATGGATGTCGATGCCATGAACGGTCAAGGAGACCAGAAACAGAAGGAAAATATTTAAACATCAGAAATTCACCAGTCAATAGACTGTGGATTTCCGAGTGTGCTCAAGAATACCCAATACGAACAGAGGCAGGTTCATGGCAAAAAAGAGGGCAAAGGCAGCCAAGAAGCGCGCGGCAAAAGTGGTGCAGGCAAGGCCGCACGCGCGCATCGAAGTCATCTATCGCAAAAAGGAATTCGGCAAGGCGCCGGTCGAGAAGCATTTTGTCCTGCATGACGGCCGGAAGATCGAGAGCATGTTCCAGCTTGTGGACGAGCTCGAGACCATGAGCGAAGATGCATTCCGCAAGTACGTGACCGAATGGAAAAACGACTTCGCGCAGTGGGTTCGTGATGTCTTCGAGGCGCCCGGGCTTGCGGATGAGATCCAACAGGTCAGGAATCGCATGGAGACGCAGCGCGCGGTCATGAAACACCTGCTCCGTGAGGTCGCACATCTGGCGAGCAAGGAACACCGACAAGACGTCAAGCAGACCGTGCAGCACGGGAAGGGCAAGCCTGTCCGGTGCGTGATCCCGTGAGTCTGCACGACGTCCACCCAGACCACGTCTTCCGGACAAAGGACGGCAAGACCATCAAGAATCTCTATGAACTCGCGAGCGAGCTCGCAACGATGGACGAAGAAGTCTTCCAGCACCACGTCAATGAAGAAAGGAATGACTTTTACAACTGGATCCTGCACATCATCCGTGATGAACACCTTGCACGCGTCTTTTCTGAAATCAAAGATCGTCGGCTCATGCTGGCTGCAGTGGAGAAGCGTATCAAGCAACTCGAGAACCCTGCGCCAAAAGCACCGCAAATCCCGTTCCATTTCACTGCCCGCGATTACCTGCTCGGCGTCCTCATCGGCGCGATCGCGATGCTCATGATCAGCAGACTTCTCTGAAGGAACATTTATATACGCTAACGGCACGTTTTATCATGAAAAAGAGGCAGCGTGGAATGCTGAGGCATCCCACTGGTCTCTTTTTTGTAAACAAAAAAGAGGCATTATGTACGACGTCATTACACTCGGCTCTGCAACGGTGGATGTGTTTGTCAAGACTAAGAAGCCAGAGATCCTGAAGCACAAGAACCACGATGATGTCTGCTATGCCATCGGCCAGAAAGTCCTTGTTGAGGACCTGCACGTGGATACAGGCGGCGGAGGAACCAATACTGCTGTCGCGTTCTCCCGGCTCGGGTTGAAAACCGGCTGGGTCGGCAAGCTCGGCACTGACCTGCACGCGAAGACCGTGCTCGATGAGATGAAGCGCGAATACGTGGATGTGCTCGGTACACAAGGCAAAGGAATGACGGGTTACAGCGTCATCTTGATCAGCCTGGAACACGACCGCACCATCCTTACGTTCAAAGGCGTCAATGACTGGCTCACACCACAGGAAGTGCCTTGGGACCGATTGCACACGAAATGGTTTTATTTCAGCGCCATGCTCAACAAGAGCTTTGAGACGCTCAAGCGTGCGGCATTGTTTGCGAAGGAGCACGGCATCAAGTATGCGTTTAACCCAAGCCTC
The DNA here is from genome assembly GCA_964472615.1 of uncultured Methanosarcinales archaeon. Taxonomy (GTDB): domain Archaea; phylum Nanobdellota; class Nanobdellia; order Woesearchaeales; family ARS49; genus JAWAAW01. Next base: position 5,458 of record CAYYLN010000011.1, on the reverse strand, counting down.
TATCTCGCAAAGCAAGGCATCAAGGCGCTCAAGCCAATCATCCAGGACTGTGATTTGCTCGTGCTCAACCGTGAAGAAGCCCAGGCATTGTTCGGCACACAGCAAAAATGCGTTGAGATGCTCCCCGAACTGCAACAGTATGCGAAGATTGCGGTGATTACCGATGGCCCGAAGACTGCGCACGCATATGACGGCATCAACCACTACCAGCTCGAACCACCCAAGATCAACATCATCGAGACGACAGGTGCGGGTGATGCATTTGCCGCAGGAATGCTTGCAGGACTGCTCATCAAGAACGACATCGCTGCAGCACTGCAGCTCGCCATGGCAGAATCAGGATCAGTCATCCAGCACATCGGCGCAAAGCAGAAGCTCTTGACGCGTGCAGAAGCAGAACACGGGATGCGCACCAAACCCGCTCAACTCACCATCACGAGGCTCTGAAATGCTCGCAACACTCAAACAAGTTCTGGCGAAAGCAAACAAAGAGAAGTATGCTGTTGGCGCGTTCAACATCAATAATCTCGAGATCATGCAAGCAATCGTGCGCGCTGCAGTCAAGCTCAAATCACCGGTCATCCTGCAGACGAGCGAGGGCGCGATCGCATATGCAGGCATGCGCTACCTACGCGCACTCGTGAAGGAAGCAGCAGAAGAAAGCAGCATCCCCATCGTCTTCCACGTTGACCATGGGCGGGACCTGAATATCATCAGGCAAGCCATCAAGAACGGCTACACGAGCGTCATGATCGACGGCTCGCATTTGCCGTTTGAGGAAAACAGTGCGGTCACCAAGAAAGTCGTCACCTGGGCGCACGCGAAAGGAATCTCAGTCGAAGGCGAGCTCGGCACGATCGGAGGTGCAGAAGAGAAGATTGTCGCACGCCAGATGATCTCCACTGATCCTGCCGCAGCCAAAGAGTTTGTTGAACGCACCGGCATCGACGCCTTGGCTATTGCCATTGGCACGTCGCACGGCGCGTACAAGTTCGCAGGCTCGGCAAAGCTCGACATCGAACGCCTGCACACCATCAAAAAGCTCCTCACGATGCCGCTGGTCTTGCACGGCGCGAGCGGAGTGCCTGACTGGCTGCTGAAGACCGCAGAACACTACGGCGCTCGCCTCGGCAAGGCAGAAGGAGTGCCTGACGAACAAATCACGGCAGCGATCAAGAACGGCATCAACAAGATCAACACGGACACTGACTTGCGACTTGCATTTGACGCAGGCGTGCGAGAATTCCTTGCCACGTCGCCTGAAGACTTTGACCCGCGCCACATTCTCGGCAGGGCGCGTGACCTTATTCAACAAGTCGTGGAACATCGCATCAAATTGTTCGGCAGTGCAGGGAAAGCATGAAGAAACTCTGTTTCTTCAGGCTCTCGCCACCAGAGGTGGCTCAAGCATGAAGACCGTCTACCTCGGCGCGGATCATGCAGGATTCAAGCTCAAGCAAGAACTCAAACGATTCTTACACCAGCAAGGCTACACGGTTGTTGATCGAGGAGCACACGAGCTTGATGCCAATGATGATTACCCCCAATACGCATATACGGTCGCAAAGGCAGTCGCGCAAGGAAAAGGGGCAGGCATCCTTGCCTGCGGCAGTGCCGAGGGCATCTGCATTGCCGCGAACAAGGTCAAAGGCATCCGCGCAGTGCCGGTCTGGACGCTCAGGAATGCCCGACTGAGCAGGGAACACAATGATGCGAATGTGCTCTGTCTCTCAGGATGGGAACTTTCGCTCGCACAGGCAAAAAAGATTGTGAAGACATGGCTCCAGACTGCGTTCTCAGGAGAAGAACGACACGTACGTCGCTTGAAAGAAATTGAACGAATCGAACATGGCAAAGCACCACGTTGAAATCGCTCCTGCATTGTTATGCAGGACAAAGGCAGAATTTCTGCAAAAACTCAAACGCATTGAGCCCCATGCAAAACGCGCACAATACGACGTCATGGACAACCAATTTGTGCCAAACAAGACTGTGCAACCACATGCCATTCGCGGACTCAAGACCAAGGTCAAGCTTGAAGTACAACTCATGGTCAATGACCCAAGTGAGTATCTCACCGACGTCTGCAGGATGGGTGCGTGGATGGTCATCTTCCATTACGAATCGTTCAGGAATGCGAAGCGCATCAGGACATTCATCAATCAGGCACACGCGCACAAGCT
>CAYYLN010000011.1:2744-3265 GCA_964472615.1 uncultured Methanosarcinales archaeon | reverse complement strand
AACACCTGCGCAAAAAATCAAGCCATTCCTCGAGCTCGTCGACCTCGTGCTCGTGATGACGGTCAAACCCGGCTTTGGTGGCCAATCACTCATTCCCGGCACGCTCAAGAAAGTACAGCAGATCAGGCACTGGGACAAGAGCATCGACATCGAGGTTGATGGCGGCATCAATCCGCGCACCGCCCCGCTCGCAGTGCAGGCAGGAGCCAACGTACTCGTTGCCGGCGGCGCCGTGTTCAAGGCAAAGAGTGTCAGAGAAGGCGTCGCGGCATTGCGGAAAGCACGTCAGCAAGACCGGTCTTCGAGCTGCTGAAGCGCACACCGCATCATCGCACATGCAGAATGGCTTTGCTTTTGCAACACCTGTAATCCGCGGCAGAGGATGGGAAGCGAAGCAAGCGCGCTTCGTTGTTTTGCAAGCGCTGCTGCAGAAGAAAATGCATGGTGTGCCTGCAAATAGACCTTGCTTGAGAGATGATAGTGCGTTATCGCCTCGGCATAGGCGGTATCTTCAACGGCTT
>CAYYLN010000011.1:2479-2734 GCA_964472615.1 uncultured Methanosarcinales archaeon | reverse complement strand
CCTGCAGTATCGAACGCGTCCCCTGCCTGGTGAAAAGAATGTATTGCCGCGAGAACATCCCCATCAGCCCGTGCGGTAACCCCTTGTGCATACAAGATGTGCGCATCTTCCAATAGTTTGGTCAATGATCCACCCGGCATGGGATGAAGAAGATGACAGATTCTTATAAATCTATGCGTAAAGATAACATTTAAATAGTCGTGCACGACAAATTACTCAAAAAAAGGTAATCATGCCAGCCAAGAAAATCGACGA
>CAYYLN010000011.1:0-2469 GCA_964472615.1 uncultured Methanosarcinales archaeon | reverse complement strand
ACATCATCACCATGCTGACCGCGGCCGGATCAGGGCACAGCGGCGGACCATTGGGCATGGCAGATGTTTTCACTGCACTGTATTTCAACGTGCTCAGGCATAATCCGAAAAAGCCGAACTGGGCGGACCGTGACGTTCTCATCCTGAGCAACGGCCACATCTGCCCAGTACGTTATGCAGCAATGGCAAATGCAGGATATTTTCCACGCGAAGAACTCAAAACACTGAGGAAACTCGGCTCACGCCTGCAAGGACACCCGCATCGTGCCTCATTGCCAGGCATTGAGACAAGCTCTGGCCCGCTCGGATCAGGATTCTCGCAGGCATGCGGCGTCGCGCTCGCGCTCAGGATGGACGGAAAGCCCAATCGCGTGTACTGCATCACGAGCGATGGCGAGCATGACGAGGGAAACACCTGGGAAGCAGTATTGTTCGCGAACAAAGCAAGACTCAACAACCTCACGGTCATCATCGACCGCAACAACATCCAGATCGATGGCCACACGGAAGACATCATGCCTTTGGAGCCCTTGCGCGAGAAATACGAGAGTTTCGGGTGGCACGTCATGGACGTGGACGGCCACAACATTCACCACCTCATCGACGCGCTCGAGCAGAGCAAGACCATCTACGAGAAACCAATCTGCATCATCGCGCACACGATTCCGGGCAAGGGCGTGTCGTTCATGGAGAATGATCCTGAATGGCACGGTAAACCACCCACGCCAGAACAAGCACACGTCGCACTCGCTGAATTGCAGCACTGGCGCGAGCGCATCCAAGCAGGTGAGGATTAATGGCTGCATCGCTTGCGCCAAATGCATTCACCAAACCAGTACTTGCGCCCACACGCAACGGCTATGGCGAAGGACTCGTGCGTGCAGGCGAGAAGAACAAAGACGTCGTTGTCCTCTGCGCAGACCTGACCGAAAGCACACGCGCGCTCGCATTCAAGCAAAGATTCCCTGAGCGCTTTGTCGAAGTCGGCGTTGCAGAACAAAACATGGCGACCATGGCCGCAGGCATGGCGCTCATGGGCAAAATCCCGTTCATCACGTCCTATGCGGTCTTCAGTCCTGGCAGGAACTGGGAACAGATCCGCACGACCATTTGCTACAATGATGTGCCGGTCAAGATTGCAGGACACCATGCAGGCATTTCCACCGGCGCTGATGGAGCGACGCATCAGGCGCTTGAAGACATCGCAATCATGCGTGCGCTGCCGAACATCACCGTCCTTGTTCCCTGTGATGCGATCGAGGCGCGCAAGGCGACCATCGCTGCTGCAGGAACAAAAGGCCCGTTTTATCTCCGTTTTGGCCGCGAGAAATCGCCAGTCTTCACGACCGAGGAGACGCCGTTCGAGACCGGAAAGGCAGAGGTCTTCCGCGATGGGACCGATATCACCATCGTCGCCTGCGGAGCACTGCTTTATCAGGCTCTGTTCGCGGCAAAAATGCTTGAAAAAGAAGGCGTGAATGCACAAGTCATCAACAACCACACGATCAAGCCCATCGACAAGAAAACCTTGGTCAAGGCAGCACGCAATACCGGCGCATTCGTGACCGTGGAAGAACACCAAGTCACCGGCGGCCTGGGCAGCGCGGTCGCAGAAGCCATCGCAGACACGTGGCCAGTACCGATCAAGCGTATCGGCGTTCAAGACCGGTTCGGCGAGAGCGGGGCATCGGATGAATTGCTTGAAAAGTACGGGCTCACCGCAAAAGCAATCGCGAAAGCAGCGCGTGATGTCCTCAAGATCAGGCAATTGTGTTCGGTATTGCATGCCCCGCCTGTGGAGTCAGGTGGCGAACCAGGCAAGTTGCTTTCAGAACTATCATCTGAGCAATACTTCAGGCTCTGGGGCGGCGAAGAAATCCATACCGTGCCTGAACTCAAGGAAAAACTTGCGCGCATGGACAACAAGACATTCCATTACCACGTGAACCAGCACAAGAATGACTTCAGCAGCTGGATCCAGGACTGCTTTGGCGACAAACTCCTCGCGGAAGCGTTGCGCAAACATCCCACCAAGGAAGCCATGATTGCCTTGATCGCACTGCGCTTAAAGGAAGTGAAAAAGTAAATGGCACACGCATTCCACAAGGCAGGAAAAACCACGAAGACGACACGCGTATCGGTTGACCACAAGACGCTCATCAAGGAAATCTGTCCTGAATGCGGCTATGCTGCTGTGCACCTGCACGCAGGCAAGAAATGCCCGATGTGCAAGCCCTGCCCGCGCTGCGGCAAGAAAGTCATGCACTGCGAATGCATCGAAGGCGAATGATGGTCATGCCCGCCTCAGAGAATTATTCCCAAAACATGACCGACCGCATAGCCGGCGAGCGCCACAGCCATGCCAATCGCCGCCAGCTCAAGACCTGATTTCCACCACGTGCCGATCGTGATGCGCGCCTTGATCGCTCCAACGATAAACAGGGAAAGCAGGCACACGAGAAGCGACCA
>CAYYLN010000010.1:15127-16770 GCA_964472615.1 uncultured Methanosarcinales archaeon | reverse complement strand
TCCTGCACGAGCATCAGGGAGCTCTTCTTCTCTTCAAGTTCTTGCTTGAGGATCTCGAGGGCTGCCTTGATTGCGTCAAAGTTCTCTTCCTTGCAGAGCCTGCTGAGTTCCTCAAGGGTTAGGCGCTTTCCGGCAGAGAACAATAACGATTCAACTTGGTTCTTGAGGTCGCTCATGCGCGTATTGGTCACCGTCTTTTTTCATCTTTTTTTCTTCCACGAGCTTGTCCAGGAAGGGCGTGAGCTCGCGGGGGTGCACGCCGACATAGTGCGAGATCTCGCTCGCGGTCTTGGGGCCTTGTTCGATGATATGAAGAAGGAACCTGCGGAAAACGTTCATGGTGTTCATGTCCAAAATCTGCTGTCGGGTGCGTTCGGTCTTGATGATCGCGTCTGCCTCGTGCAGTCGTGACTGCAGGTCGTTCAGGAATGCATTGAGCCGGTCGAGCTTGATCGAGAACTCCCGGGGTTCAACGACTTCGACTGAGCTGGGCATGCTCTCAAAGCAGAAGTCGAGCAGTCCAGGCAGGTCAGTGAAGCGCATCTCAAGTTCGGTGTAAGTCGAGAAGACCGTGTCCTTGGGTTGTGCGGGCGCGATCTCGGCCTTGAGCACCGTACGGGTCTTCTTAAGCTTGTCCACATAGGTCTGCATGGTTTTTTCGATATAATCTTGAGGAGCTCCGAGCATCTCGATAATGATGCGTGCCAGAATCGGTTCGTTCATAGCCGTGCGTGTCCGTGAGGGCTCTTTATAAGTTTTTGCTGCAAAAGCGGGTTGTGCAGCCCTGCGAACGCAGAGAGCGGGGTCGACGTGGGTCTTCCTGCCTATCGACGATATCAAGACGAAATGTAAGTAATCACCATTCGAGAGTGCTCATAAAAGTTTTTGAATTAGGGAAAAAGCCTCACCATTCGGGTGTGACTAAGAAAGACGTGTCGATGCCTGAGTGGCCGCCCCCTCCTTCTCCGCCGGGTTTTGGGAAGCCTGTAGGAGATATTCCCAGCATCCAACCCGTTTCTGGCCCTGAGGAGGGACTGCCTGAATTTCCTGAGGCAAATCACATGACAGGCATGGAAATTCCTGTTCCCGAAATGCCAGAAATTCCCAAGCCTGAGTACGAGCGCAAGGAAGAATATGAGAAGCCCGAGCTCCCTGAGCTCGCGCCTGTAGAAGAACCATCCCTGGAGCGCGAGGCAGTCCGCAAGCCCATCAGTCCAGCCTTTGTGGCCATGGATGAGTATCGCAATATTCTTGATCAGTCCAATCGCGTGCGTGCAAAATTGTCTGAAGCAGAGGAATTCATGCACCGCTTGGAAGAAGTAAAGGTTGAGGAAGAGAAGACGTTCGAGAGGTGGCGTGGTCAATTAGAGGATGTGGAGCGCAAGCTCGGCCACATTGACCGCCTCATCGAGCGCGCCAAAAGGTGAAGTTCATGGAAAAAGCGCCGGTGTTTGTAAAAGTCGATGAGTACAAGTCTATTCTTGAATTGTTGGACACGATCAAGCAGCGCTTGTCACAGGCACGCCAGTTGTTGGCGCGCGTGAACGAGCTCAAGCAGCAGGAAGACCAGCAGATCGAGATATGGTCGCGTGATATGGGGGATGTGGAAGAACGCATCGCATCCGTGGACAAGTCATTGTTGG
>CAYYLN010000010.1:0-15117 GCA_964472615.1 uncultured Methanosarcinales archaeon | reverse complement strand
TGCTCAAGGCCGAGAAGATGAAGGTTTTGGGTGAGCTCAAGCGCGTGATTGATGATATTACGGTGTTGAACCGCAAGCTGAGGAACAAACTGCCCAAGACGCCCATCAAGCTCCCTGAAATCACGAGTACTGTTGCGCGGGAAAGAGAGGAAACTTTCAAGGGTCCGTCGCCCATCGGGGCGCGGCCCAAATCAAAATTAGATGTCCTCCAGGAAGAACTTGAAAAGATTGAAAGCAGATTGGGCGCGTTTGAATAATCAGTATCGATGGTCTCTGTGCCCGCAAGGCACCGAATAAGGAAAGTTTTTAAAGCGGTTCAAGGTCTATTTCTCGCATACTTTCGCGCCGGTGCCGGAGGACCCCAACTGCGGTTGGTGCTCCGTCACCGAACGCAGCATATGCAAGCACCAATTCGCGGCGGTGCCGGAGTGGCCAAACGGGGCAGCCTCAAGAGCTGCTGGCTTAGTGCCTACGCAGGTTCGAATCCTGTCCGCCGCATAATGAAACAAGCAACTCTGTGCCTGCTGCTTCGCGACTCGCCTGAACCACAGGTGCTTATGGGCTTCAAGAAGACTAGCCTCGGCAAGGGATATTACAATTTTCCTGGCGGCAAAAAGGCGTCTACAGATCTTACAATGGAAGCCTGCGCTGCGCGAGAACTTTACGAAGAAATGAACGTGCGTGTTGCTCGGGAAGTATTGGTGAAGAAAGGCGAACTCACGTTTCAGTGGCCAAAGCAATTGAGTGAGCGTGACCAGGTCGTTCATGTTTATGTTACGCATGTTTGGTCAGGAGATCCTGTTGAGACTCTGGAAATGAAGCCGTTGTGGGCACCTCTTGCGAATATGCCTTATGAGAATATGTGGGCAGCAGATAAGATATGGGTGCCACACGTGCTGCAGGGGGCACATGTTACTGGCAGGTTTTCCTATAACAAAAGAAAAGAGTTAATCGAAAAACAAGTAAGGTTACGGGACACTATTGCCGCAAAACGCGTGTATCGGAGTTGACTTCTCACGATCCCAACCAAATATTTTTATACTCGGTGATTCCCGCTAGTTCTCATTCCCAGTATAGGAATGAGCGAGTCTTGACAAATCTGGAGGATTTTCAAAATGGGCGTTGAAGTGTGCGCGGTCGGCGGCTACGGCGAGGTTGGCCGTAATATGACTGCGGTGAAAGTGGATGATAAGGTCGTTATTTTCGATATGGGCTTGCACATGCCCAATTACATCAAGCTCACGGAAGAGGAGATGGGGGAATTAGTGAGGATTGACGAGCCAATCCTGAAGAAGGCAATGGCAGTGCCGCAGGATAGCAGTATCAAGGACTGGCGTTCTCAGGTTGTGGCAATCGTGGTCTCGCATGCTCACCTGGATCACGTGGGAGCAACGCCATATTTAGCGTCGAAATATAATGCGCCGGTCTATTGCACGCCATTCACTGCAGAAGTGCTGAAGACCATGTGCAAGGACGAGCATATTCGTTTGCCCAACAAAATCGTTTCCTTGCACCCGAACCAGCGCATCACACTCGCTGATGACCTGGTGTTGGAATTCTGCAATATCACGCACTCGACGCCGCAGACGATTATCGCAGTGCTGCACACGAAATATGGCGTAATCATGTATGCGAACGACTACAAGCTTGATGAGCACCCGATTCTGGGCAAGAAGCCGAATTATGAGCATTTCAAGAAGCTTGGCGAGAAAGGCGTGTTGGTGCTGATGCAGGACTGTATCTACTCTGCAGCGGCCCGCAGGACGCCTTCAGAGCTTGTCGCAAAGGACATGCTTGATGATGTCCTGATGGGTGTGGATAACAAAGGCAAGGCAGTGATCGTGACCACGTTCTCGAGCCACATCGCACGGCTGAAGGAGATCGCTGACTTCGGCAAGAAGATGGGCCGCAGGGTGATTTTCGCAGGTCGGTCTATCAGCAAGTATTGCTGGGCTGCAGAGGCAGCAGGTGTCACGAAGTTCGAGGGCGTGAAGATCCTGAAGTATCGCAGGCAGATCGAGCACATGCTCAAGGAAGTCCAGGCGCGCGGCAAGGACAAGTATTTGCTCGTCATGTCTGGGCACCAGGGAGAACCCAAGTCTGCATTAGCGCGGATCGTGCGCGGCGAGCTCTCGTTCAAGTTCGACCAAGGCGATCACATTGTTTTCTCGTGCACCGTTATTCCGGCTGACATCAACCGCAAGAATCGCGCAGATCTGGACGACCAGCTGAAGAAGCTTGGTGTGCGGCTGTTCACCGACATCCATGTTTCTGGCCACTCGAGCAGGGAAGACATCAGGGAATTCTTGATGATGACGAGGCCGAAGCACGTGATCCCTGCGCACGGCGATCCTGGCATGATGGACGCGTTCGTCAGTTTGGCAAAGGAATTGAATTACACCGACAAGAACATCCACGCGATCGTCGAAGGCCAGCGTGTCAAAATCGTGTAGAACAGAGAATATGGCCAAAGACATAAGTATGTAATATCAATCGTATGTCTTTGGCTATTAGTGGAAGACGTGCAAGTGTTTGAAGAATCTACGTCTTCCACTATAACAATCTTTATATAGCATTAACCATTCCGCAGGAGTTAAGGGGGAGTCACATGAAATTGGTCTTAGCTGATCCAACGTATCTCAAAGACAGCATCGCAGTCATCTCTGATCTCGTGAATGAGGCGCGCTTCAAGTTCACGCGCGATGGCATGGAGCTTGTTGCCATGGATCCTGCGAACGTCGCCATGGTTGTTTTCAAGCTTCTTTCGAGCGCGTTCACCGAGTACGATGTCCAGAAGGACACTGAGCTCGGCATCAACCTGGCGAACTTCAAGCAGGTCTTGCGCCGAGCAAAGGCAAACGACATCCTCGCATTGGAACTCGCAGAGGAAGGAAAGCTCCAGATCCAACTCAAGAGCAACACCACGAGGACATTCTCACTGCCGATCATCGACCTCGAGGAAAAGGAGCAGCGTGTTCCCAACTTGACGTTCCCGGTGACCGTGAACACTGCCTCGCACGTGCTCAATGATGCGATCGAGGACGCAGACATTGTCGCAGAATCAGTCACGTTCGCTGCTGAGCCGGGCAAATTCTTGGTCTCCGCAGAAGGCGACTTGAGCAAGGCGCACATCGAGATCAAGCACGATGACACGACTAAGGTCACCACCGATCTGAAATCAAAGGTCAAGGCAAAGTATTCGATCGAATACCTGAAGAAGATGATTCAGGCAGGCAAGCTCGCGGACAACGTGAGTGTGAACTTCAACCAGGATTATCCTTTGAAGCTCGAATACAAGGTTGTGGACAAGCTCTTGTTGAGCTTCATCCTTGCGCCGCGTGTTGAGAACGATTGATTATTTCTTCGTGCCGAAGTAGAACACCTTCTGGATGTCCACGTCGCCGGGCTGGAAGTTCCCTTGCCGTGGGTGGGCTTCTTTGGCTTCGGTCTTGAGCTCGGCCTGTTTCTCCTTGGGCTTGGGAGGTTGTGCCGATTGTAGCTTGGTCACTTCATCGCGCAACGCATTGACTTCAGTAATGATTTGGTTGACAGCATTGCGCACGAGGTCGAGTTCTTCCGTGACTGCTTTTTGTACGCGATCAAGCTCGATTTGGAACTGGCGTGCGGCAATGGGTTCCACCGGTGCTTCCTGCACGAGAACAGTCTCTTGCGATTGAGGAGCAGGCTTGGGGATGATTTGGACGATTTGTTGTGCTTGGGTGTATGCTTCGGTGGATGAGTCAGCCATGTGATGACGCTTGAGTTCATGGCTGAGCGTGTTGATTTTGCGGAGTTGTTCTAAGTCCATCGTATCAGTCCTCACTTGAGTTCAAAATAGCCGTCTTTGCCAAGCACAAAGCGGCGCTTGACGGCTGGCGTCTCGGTGGTTTGAACAGGAGGGAGTGTTGCCAGCACGGCACGTGGTGTGGGTGGTGGCAGTTTTTCGCGTTTGAATGGCACCAGCATGACTGCGCAATGCTCGCAATAGAGTTTGCGGCCTTCTTGTTTGGCAATGCACATCTCGCAGAGTTTTTTGCCGCACCAATTGCAGGGCCCTTGGAAATCACGTCGGTGTTCTTGGCATCGCATACGTCTCACCCGATTTTCTGACTGAAGTTTTCATTGATGAATTGCACCATCATCTCATTGCCGGCAAGCGTGTATGCCTGAAGCGCGGTCGTGAACAGGTTCTCGCGCAAGCAGACATCACCAAGCGCAGAGAGCTTATCCTTGTCGTTCGCGAGCTCATACGCTTTCAAGGCGTACCCGAGCTGGTGTTCTTGGACGCAGTGGTCGCCGACGAATACGAGCTTTTGAGGGTTTTTGATCGCTGCGAAGACCTCGATGGCATAGTCCCATTTGCCGCGGCCAAGGCAGTCTTCACCGACCCGGGCTAAGCGTTCGGTATTATTGATTGTGCGGAATGCCTTGATCGCATCACTCAGTCTGCCGTCGTCAAGGCATTTGTTGCCGAGTTTTAAGAGTTTGACATGATTATCCGCGAGATTATAGCAGTCAACGGCATTGCTGAATAGGCCGACGCGCTCGTAGTCCTCGCCGATCTCGGTGAGTTTTGTCTTGTTGCCTGCGAGAATGAATGCTTTGACTGCTTCGGTGAGCTTGCCCTTGCGCTGGTATTCCTCGCCGAGCACGTTCAGGACTTGCCTGCGGGTGACTTCGTTGAACATGGACAAGTTGATGTTGTCCAAGCCGCGTTCCAGTAATGTGGGGAGAATGCGCTTGAAATTGTCGGTTGTTGACGCGTTCGCGGCCTGCACCTCGTTTGCTTGCTCGACGAGATTCGAGACCATTTTGCGCATCAGCAGTTCTTCGCCCATTGCTATCAACCTCTCTTTTTCGCTGTAATCGCTCCCCCTGCATGGACTGATACTAATATATAAATGTTACTATTTCGTATACTGGAAATATTTTTATACTGCACCGTGCACTGCACGCACCGTGCCAACAGCAAAAGAGGTCTTGACTTCGTGGATTGTTGAATACATCAAGAGCAAGGACGTCATGGCCAAACAAATCACGGCAATCACGCAGGACAGGCAGGATGCTGACGTGGTCGTGGAAGGCACACTCAAGAACCAGTACATCTTCGTCCATCCTGAACTCGCTGATCTGAGCAGGCTTGATGCGCTCAAAGATAAGCACGTGATCATTGTCACGGCAAACACTCAGGAGAATGTTGAGTTCTTGATCTCGCACTGGGAAGAACTCGTCCAATACCCACACGTGTGTGTTTATTTTGTAAACCCCAATTCTTCCTTGGACAAACGCTGGGTGATCTTCCCTGCCACGCACGACAAGATCACTGAGCGCAAGGCCTTGAGAAAGGGTCTTGAGAGCTTGTTCTCGACTGTCGAGCCGTGGAAAGAATGAGGATATACGGCGTGCGGGAATCGAACCCGCGTTCCAAGATTGGGAATCTCGTGTCTTGCCATTAGACGAACGCCGTATTGATATAAAGAATAAGAATGGGCGTTCTTAAAAAACTTTACAACAAAGATATTATGCCGCTACAGTCTGCGCAGACTCTTCGCTTTCTTCTTCAGAATAGCTCGGCACTGCTGCCTTGCTGATGATGAAGACGTCTCCAATGGCCTTGACAAGCTGATGGGGTACGACGACACCTTTGGCTGAGCCAAGGACTTTGCTCAAGAACGAGTTTTTCGTTGCGCGGACACGCCACCCATACACTTTTCCTTGGGTCAGGATCGCTTCTTCGATATCGCCGAAATAATCACCCATGTCGGTGAATACCTTCATGTCAAACGTGTCCGAGATTTTCTTCATGCGCAGCATAATCGTCAGCCTCCCTCTTCGGCAGTAGTGTCATCGCGAGCATCGCAGTTATATAAATGTTGTGGTGGCCAAGAAAAAGGTTATATAAAGAGTACAGGGCTTGGAGAGGCATGCGTTATCAGAACCTCATCCTCATCGGAACGTCGCATATTGCTGCAGAAAGCGTGGCCAAGGTCGAACAGACCATCCTGAACGAGCAGCCCACGATCGTGGCATTGGAGCTTGACCGCAAGCGCTTGCTGGCATTGCTGCACCCGCAGAAAGCACGAGCGAGTTGGAAGGATATCAAGCGCATTGGTGTCAAGGGCTATCTCTTCAGCATCATTGGAGCATGGGTGGAACGCAAGCTTGGAGAGAAAGTAGGTGTGAAGCCTGGCGCAGAGATGCTCAAAGCAGTGCATGCAGCCCACGCGGTCAAGGCACATCTTGCATTGGTCGACCAGGATATCGAGATCACGCTGAAACGGTTCTCACAGGCATTAAGCTGGAAAGAAAAATGGCGCTTGCTCACAGATGTGCTCAAGGGCATAGTTTTGCGGAAGAACGAGTTCGCGTTTGACCTGAGCACCGTGCCTGACCCGAAGCTCATTGCGAAGATGATCAAGCAGGTGCAGAAACGGTACCCGAACATCTATCGTGTGCTCGTGACTGAGCGGAATCACGTCATGGCGCATCGGCTCGCGCACCTCATGCGCGCATACCCTGACAAGATGATTGTTGCAATCATCGGCGCAGGTCACGAGAAAGAGCTCCTGCAGCTTGTCAAGCATGAGTTAAGTTAATATACTCAATTCTGCCCGATCAGCACATGTCTTTCGCCAATTACGTGGACAAGGTCAAGCGGTATTTCGAATTTTCGATGACTGAGTGGAAGAGGTTTGCCATCCTCGTCATCGTGTTTGCGTTCATGCTCTCATTCACCCAATGGGGAACTGAGCAGTTTGATGCCGAAGAGGGTGTTAAGAATTTCGTCATCGCGCTGGTACTGGTGGGCGCGAGTGTGTTCGTGCATCATGCCGCGCAGCGGCTCTGGGGTGTGCGGCAGGGGTATCGTATTGAGCATCGTGTGTGGTGGATAGGACTTTTTGTCGGTCTCTTGGTGTTGTTGCTCTCCAACGGAAGGATCTTGATTTTCGCTGCGAGTGCCATGCAGGCACACTTCTTGCCCGTGCACCGGCTGGGTAAGATGCAGTCCGGCCCGAGTTTGCGTCAGATCGGCGCAACAGCATTGGCTGGCCCGGTTGCTGCACTGGTGTTCGCATTCATCCTGTATTCGATCGCGCCGATTCCGACGTTCTCACGCTTGTTGACGTTTACCATGCTCTTTGCGGCATATCAGATGATTCCGCTTCCGCCGCTGGATGGCGTGCACGTGTTTGTCGGTGCACGCACAGGGTATGGGAGTAGTTTTGTGTATATTTTTACCGTGTCTGCGTTCTTGGGGTTTTTCTTGATGCGTTTCCTCGCGCAGCTGAGCTTCTTCTGGAGTTTCGTGCTCGCGCTCATGGTCGGTGTGCTGGGCTGGATCGTGTTTTACGTGCTGATTGAGAAGGGCTAGCGCTTGATGAGTTTCTGGATGGCATGAATGCTTTCCAGCCGCTTCTGGGCAGGGATGCCGATGCGGAACATGCTCCAGAACACTTTTTGCATCCATTCGATCCAGTCAGCGTCGTAGATTTCGTAGAAGATGCAGGTTTTCTTGCTCAGTTCTTCCTTGTGGAACTGCTCAGGCTGCTTGGTCTCCTTGAACCGTGCGAAGCGATTATCAATGATAAAACTCCGGAGCGGTTGCACGACGTGCCGAACTTCGATCATCTCCTTGCCAATCTTGTCGTTGATCGCCAGAATCTTGTTGAGGTTCTTGATGGCCGTGATGTCGATACGGCCGATGATCTTGATGGAGATGTTGTTGCGCGCCATTTCTTCGAGCAGTTTGCTGATCTTGATGCCATCCTGCACCACATTGACAAACGAGAGATTGCCGGAGAAGATGAGGATCTGCTTCTGTGTTGACCTGAAGTGAGAGACAAGCTCGTGTTCGATGGTGGTCTGCTCGTCGAACTGTTCTTCGAGGAATGCGCGCTTCTTGGGCGCATCAATGTATTGGTAGATTTCTAAAGGCGAGAAATCGTATTTGGTGCGGCCTTGTTCGATCATTGTGAACAGCCGGTGCTGGAGGTCAGAGCTGTGGATGTTCTCGAGCGCCTGCCAGTACACGACCTTCAGGGCTCCGCGCGTGCCCTCGCGGAACGTGCGCGTCGCGATGGCGCCGGTGTCTTCGGCGATCTTGTCAACGTAACGGTCTGCCGTGCGCCAGTTTTTCTTGATGAGGAACGCGACTTCCTGCACGGTGCGCGGCTTGGTCTTGACGAAATCATTGATTTTCTTGGTGAGCTTGGTATCGAGCACGATCACAGAAAGGATTCTGCGCATATATAAGAATTTCGGTGATGTACAACACTGTGCACACTTTTTTGTCAAAAATGATTAATAAATATACAACTCTTATGATAGTTCATCAAAACCGAGGCAGCGCCGACCGATGTCGGCTGGTCTCGGTTTTGTACCAAAACCGAGGTGAGAAAATGGAAAAAACCCAACTGCATCTGAAGTCTGCAAATGGCGGCTTTACCGTAGACGTGCTTGCAGGCACAGAATTCGAGGAAGAAGTGCTGAGTTTGCTGGACAAGTACGCAGACAGGATCCACGAATCAGTCTTCTACTAAACGGGGTGGGAATATGGAAACCTTAAAGGAACTTATTACTGGGCACAAGCTGCCGCAGCATAATGAGGATGAGCAGCAACTGGCGCGCAACATCGACCGGCTGATGAGCGTTCATTCGTATGAGTTTGAGCAAGACAAGATTAAGAGCGCAATCTATACGCTCGCGAACAACTACCTGCAGGCATATCTCAGGAACCGGTTGGGAAAAAAGTATCCGCGCCTGTCAGATGATTTGTTCGAGCTTGAGCGGGAAGTAACGCCGCCACTTACACTTCATCCAAGCAGGTCACAGGACGATTACGAGGTAGAAAAGGTGCAGATTCCCGTGTTAGCGCTGGTGAACTATGGCGACTCGCGCGTATCCTACGAACGAAAGACTAACATCACGCGGAAAGGTGGGTATGGTACAGAAACGTGCGCTGTGAAGATAAGCGCGCCTGTTCCGTTGCTGACCCACAAAGTAAAAGAGGACGCAGGAGAAGCGATGGCATATGCACTTGATGTCTGCGCAGGCGCATTGCGGGATGCACAGGCACGATGGTATATCTCACGGGCGTTGAAGAACACCCCCCCTGAAAGCGGCCTTATCGAGGTGCTCAAACCGAGACTGGAAGTGTTGTGGAAGCCTCGCTTGGAGGACTTTGTAATCGAAGTCGAAATTCCCGAGCCGCGCGAGCGGGACCCTGCGCTGCTGCTCAATGTGGACAGGGACCGCTATCTGGTGAGTGTCTGGGACGTTGTCGAGGAAGAGCCGCTCAAGCACTATTTGAGCGAGTTCACTGCACCCAAGCAAGGCCGCTTGGGCCTCAAGAAATAATTTTTTTTCTTTCTTCATAAGTCTGAAGAGGCCACTGGACATTATTTTGAGGACGCGTAAAGCATTTAAAGACAGCTTTCTGTGATTTTGACATGCTCGCGAGCGGATTTACTCCGAGATTGTACCAAGAAACCATTCTTTCGACAGCTGCTGAGAAGAATACCTTGGTCGTCTTGCCGACTGGGATGGGAAAGACTGCGATTTCGTTCATGCTGGCTGCGCAACGCTTGCAGCATTTTCCGCAGTCGAAGATTGTGGTGCTTGCTCCGACCAAGCCATTGGCAGAACAGCACTTGCAGACGTTCCGCGAGAATATGCAATTGTCCGAAGGGCAGTTCGTGTTGTTCACCGGCGAGGTTCCTCCGGCAAAGAGGCATGAGCAATGGCAGCAGGCAAAGGTCATTTTTTCTACGCCGCAAGGGCTTGAGAACGACGTGCTCGGCGAGAAGATCAGGCTCGAGGACGTTTCATTGATGGTCTTTGACGAGGCGCATCGCTCGACCTGCGATTACAGCTATAATTTCGTTGCGAAACAATACGCTCAGAGGGCGAAATATGCCCGGATTCTCGGGCTCACGGCATCGCCGGGCTCAGATGTGTTGAAGATTGAGGAAGTCTGCAAGAACCTGTTCATCGAGGCAGTGGAGATCAGGACAGACAATGATCCTGACGTGCGGCCGTACGTGCAGGAGACTGATGTGCAGTGGATCAAGGTGCCATTGCCTGCAGAATTCTTGGACGTGAAGAAATACCTTGACAATTGCATCAAGAGCAAGCTCGCGGCATTGCGCGAGCTTGGTGTAAAAAAGGCGGTTGATTTGTTGAGCAAGCGCGAGATGCTTGCATTGCAGGGTGAATTGCACGCGAAGCTCGCGGCTGGAGAACGTGATTTTGAGACCATGCGTGCATTGTCGGTTGCGGCAGAGGCGATGAAGGTCCAGCATGCGTTGGAATTGTTGGAGAGCCAAGGGAGCACTGCCTTGTGTAAGTACTTGGACAAGCTCATGGGTGAGGCAGAGACGAGCAAGGTTAAGGCTGTTAAGAATCTTGTCAAGGACATGCATTTTCGTTCAGCATATGTGAAGGCGCAGCAATTGCTTGAGCAAGGCATCGAGCATCCCAAGCTTGCCATTGCCCGCAATGTGGTTGCGCGGGAGATTGCGGAGAACAAGAAGGCGAAAATATTGTTGTTTACACAATATCGTGATTCTGCAGTCAAGATCAAGCAAGAAATCGAGAAAGCGCAAGGGGTTGTGCCTGCGATTTTTGTCGGCCAGGCAAAGAAAGGCGATACGGGACTTTCACAGAAGCAGCAGATCGAGCTCATTGAGCAGTTCAAGGATGGCCTGTACAATGTGCTGATCTGCACGTCAGTGGCCGAGGAAGGCCTGGACATTCCTCGGGTTGATCTCGTGCTGTTCTACGAGCCTGTGCCGTCTGCAATCAGGACCATCCAGCGTCGCGGAAGGACGGGCAGACAGGACAAGGGCAAGGTCGTTGTTCTGATCGCGCAGAACACGCGCGACGAGGGCTATCGGTGGAGCGCGCACCACAAGGAGAAGAAGATGCATCATGTGCTTGCGCAGTTGCGGACAGACTTGCACAAGCGTTTTGCGCACCAATCGCCATTGTACAAGTTTGAGCAGCAGGAAAAACCGACCTTGGTCTTTGCTGATTATCGCGAAAAAGGGACAGGGGTGCTCAAGGAACTTGTGGAGCTTGGCGTTTCCTTGAAGCTTGAAATGCTGCACGTCGCTGACTACGTGCTCAGCCCGCGGTGCGCGGTTGAGTTCAAGACAGTTGAGGATTTTGCGCAGAGCATCATTGACGGCAGGTTGCTTGACCAGCTCAAGAACCTGAAGCAACACTATGACCGTCCTGTCATCATCGTGGAAGGCACGCAGGACTTGTTCAAGGTCAGGAACATTCACCCGAATGCTATCCGCGGCATGCTTGCAACCATTGCCGTGAGCTATGGCATTCCGATCATCTACACCAAGGACAAGAAAGATACTGCAGCGCAGCTGCTCGCCATTGCCAAACGCGAACAAGCACTGACCAAGGAAACGTTCCAACCGCACGCAGAAAAGCGCGCGATGTCAGTGCAAGAACAGCAGGAATTTATCGTCTCCTCGCTCCCGAATGTCGGCCTCAACCTCGCAAAAGAACTCCTCACGCATTTCAAGAGTGTCAAGAACGTCATCAATGCCTCAGAAGAAGACTTGAAGAAAGTGGACGGTGTCGGCGACAAGAAAGCCAAGATGATCAAGGATACAGTCGAGAAGGAATATTGGAATTCTTAGACCTTCATCCTCATTAATCTCTCTACGCGGTTCTTCGTGCTGGGATGCGTGCTGAATAAGGAGACGATTCCGCCTGCGGTGAACGGGTTGACGATGAATAAGGAGCTTGTCGCAGGATTGCCGTGCCTGAGCGGTCTGGCCCTGCAGCCGTGCTCGAGCTTGTTCAATGCATTCGCAAGGCCGTGCGGGTCTTTGATGGCTTGTGCTCCTGTTTCGTCAGCGAGATATTCGCGTGAGCGTGAGATTGCGAGCTGCAGAATCATTGCGATGATGGGCGCGAGGATTGCGAGGATGAGAATGCCGAGAATGTTACCGCGGCCGTTCTCATCCCTTCCTCCGCCGAAGATAGCGGCAAAGCGCGCCATCATGGCCAAATAGCTTATTACCGCGGCGAGTGTTGCGGCAATGGTCGTGACGAGCATGTCGCGGTTCTTGACGTGCGAGAGCTCATGCGCGAGCACGCCCTTGAGTTCATGATCGTTCAGAAGCTCAAGGATACCTTCAGTGCATGCCACGACGGCTTTCTTCGGCGATGGTCCTGTAGCAAAGGCATTGGGTGTCGCGGTCGGAACGATGTACAATGCGGGCTTGGGCAGGCCTTGCTTGTGCGCGATCTCCTCGACCATGCGATGCAGTTTCGGATATTCGTTTTTCGTTGCTGGCCGTGCGCGATACATCGCCAAGACGAGTTTGTGCGAGAAGAAATACATTCCAAAATTCATGAGCACGGCAAAGGCCAATGCGATCGTGAGCCCTTGGTTTCCGCCCATGAGGTAGCCTGCAGCGAGGACAAGTCCGGACAATGTGCCGAGCAGGATAACAGTCTTGAGCTGGTTCCACATGATGAAAACAAACGCTGGCTGGCTTTAAATACATTGCGAATCAAAGATTCGCGAGGTGCTCGGAAATGCAAAACATTTCCGACAAGTTGTGCACGAATGCGTCAACACCTTTTTATAGGGCGAGGAAGCAAGGGGCGGTTATGAGTGAAGAACCAACGCAGGAATTGACGTACATGATTCTGACGCCTGCGTTGCAGATGGGCATTGCTCCTGGTTTTGCCGAACATATGGATGCATGGATGGAGCAATGTCTTGATGGACAATTTCGTGCATTGGAGTCTGAGCAGATCATAATGAATAAAGATGAAAAAGGCGTGTTGTCTTATGAGTGTGACTTAGGTTTTGTCGTGGTGGAATCCTTGCCTGAGTACTGCAAACGTTTCAGCGTGGTACGGAATACGACTCATCCCGACAGCGCATATGCAGCAGGACGTCTTACGCTTGCACTCATGGATACAATTGAACGACATTTCTTCACAAAACCGTATGCGACAACCATCGGGTATCGGGTGCGAGACCGGGTGCGAACCATCAGCGACTTGGTGGAAGTGAGTGTTGATGTTAAGATGGGGAAGGAACACAAAGTGATCACTAAGTATGCAATTCCATTGCATTACGGAAACCGAACGCGCATTCCCGAGAGCGAGGCAACGATTGCTGCTTTGGAGAAAGAAATTGTTGCTTCACTCACGTGCCCAGGACGTCAGGCGACCGTGCGGACACGAGTCGCGAAGCGTTGGGACGCACATCGTGGAGTTCTCGCAGGGTTTTTTCCAACAGACAAGAAAACAGAGTATGCACGAACGCGTTTGTACCACCACACCAGAATCATCGTGCCTGATGTTGTACATGCCGGTACAAGCCTTCAATCTGACGCAGCTCAGTCTCCTTGAACAGGAAATGCCTGAAGCGATCATCAATCTTGACGCCGTGTTTCTGTAAATCCTGCCTGAGCTTGCCGTAGAGTTTCTTGCCTTCCTCATCAAGGTCAGTGAGGATGATGCATTCGCTTGTTTCTGCTGCAACATGCTCAACGACTTTGTACAATGGTTTGCCTTTGAGCGTGATGATGTGTTCAAGGCCGAGCTTTTGCAAAGATGCTTTGTCCTTGGATCCTTCAACAATGATGAATGGTTGTTCTTCGACGAGTTTTGCAAGCCACTGGTCAAGATCAAGCATCGGCACAAACTATATATAGGGTACTCTTAAGGGTTGCGCAGGGGGAGTTGGATGATTCATCTGAGTACGCTGCTGAAGCACTACAAGCGCCAGGATGTCCAAGAAGAGATCGTGGCTGCAGCGCAGGACAAGGAAGTCGCGGTCAAGTATGGCGAAAAGGGTTTTGGCAAGCGACCGGATGTTTTGAATCATTCCAAGGATGTTCTTGAGTTTGCAAAGAATGGCGCGACAAGTTTCCATTGTTCTGAGGAGCTCTGGCATAATCCATTGCAGCTTGACACGAGCCTGAGAAAGCAAGAGCTTGATGAACTCAGGAAAGGCTGGGACTTGGTGCTGGACATCGATTGTCCATGGCTCGAGTATTCCCAGATTGCCGCTGACCTGCTCGTGCACGCCCTGCAGTATCATGGTATCACGCATCTGGGTGTGAAATTCTCAGGCAACCACGGCTTCCACATCGCGGTTCCGTTTGCTGCCTTGCCTGAACGCGTGCAGAACCAGCCGACCAAGCTCTTGTTTCCTGATGGTCCGAGAAAGATTGCGGTCTATCTGCAGGAGATGATTCGTAATCATCTCGCAAGCAGATTGTTGGAAAAGGAGAATATCACGCAGATCATGGCCAAATCAAAGAAGAATAAAGATGAGTTGCTCAAGAATGGCGCGTTTGATCCATTCGCATTGTTGACGATTGACACAGTCTTGATCTCAAGCAGGCACTTGTACCGCATGCCGTACTCGTTCAATGAGAAGTCAGGATTCATCTCATTACCCCTCAATCCGAAGAAGATCATGGAGTTTGACAAATCTTGGGCGATTCCTGAGCGTGTCGTGGTTGAGCATGATTTCCTGCCGAAAAAAAAGGCGATGCTTGGCGAGGCGAGCAAATTGCTCGTGCAAGCATTTGATTTCCATTCGCCAGCATCGATGAAAGAGGAAAAAACGCGAAGCCTGCGGTCCAAGGAGGATTTTGCCATTCCGTTGGCTGCGGTGCCTGAGATGTATTTTCCGCCATGTATCAAGGAAATCAGTAAGGGATTAGTGGATGGCAAGAAACGCGCGATGTTTGTCCTCATCAATTTTCTCACGAGCTTGGGCTGGAATTATGAACAGATCGAAACTTATCTGCAGGAGTGGAACAAGCGCAACCCTGAACCGCTCCGGGAACAATTGATCGTCGGGCACGTGCGGTATCACCAGCAGCAGAAGAAGCAGGCCTTGCCGCCGAACTGCGCGAACAAGGCGTATCTCGTCGGCATGGGTGTGTGCAAGCCTGACAGTTTTTGTGGGGCGAACACGGCCCCGGCAGCGCAGGATTTCTCGCCAAGGATCAAGAATCCTGTCAATTATGCCCTGAAAAAGCAAAGGTTAGTTAGTTTAACAAAGAAAGGCAAAAAATCCTCTAAAGTTAAATAGGATAACATCACCAAGAACTATCG
>CAYYLN010000009.1:15067-17567 GCA_964472615.1 uncultured Methanosarcinales archaeon | reverse complement strand
CGATAGCCCAAGTGAACGTCCTGGCGACGATCTTGCTGTTGATGCGGCGCAGGACGTCGCCCGCCCATTCTGTGCCGTCGTCGGTACTCCATGCCGCGACCCTGCCCAAGCCGAGGCGCCACACGCTGAGAATGGGTTCGCCCGTGGTCGTGGTGAGCAGGAGCCGTGCCGTGTTCTTGGGCACGACGTGGTTGAAGCCATGGATGTCTGCCTTGGGATCATATCCTTCGGTGATGAAGTGGTTCTGGTTGAACACGACCAATCCCATGGTGCCTCCTTTTTGTTCCTTGTCTTCTGCTTCGCCAAAGAGGAATTTCAGCCTGCTTTCTTCGGTTGCACGGAAGTATGCGCCATTGCCGACCTCCGCGACCTGCATCATGACATTTTCATTCGTTGTCGGCCCGACGCCGACCGTGTAGATCCTGATGCCTTCATTGGCAGCGAGCTTGGCGGCCTCGAGGGTCGCGCTCTCGCTCTGGGTCTTGCCGTCGCTCATCAGGATGATGTTCTTGCTGCCGCCCATCTGGCTGAGCATGCTGATCGCTTTGAGGATTCCTGCTTGGATGAGCGTGCCGCCGCCGAACTTCAGTCGTGCGATGCGGTCTTCCAACCCCACCTTTTCGTAGACGTAACTGGGCTCGGAGATGAGGTATGCTTGGGTGTTGAATGCGACGATCGCCATGCGGATGTCCAAGCGGAGGTCTTTGTAGATGCCGATGGCTGCTGCTTTCTCGAAGTCTGCAGTGCTGGTAAATCGACCAAAGGCGATGCCGGTACTTCCCGAGATGTCAATCACGACCACGACGCTGATCTCTCCCGGCTTCTTGCCAGGCGATGAGACAAACACCGGCAGCGTGGTTTCGAAGATTGAATCCTTGTATTTGCCGGTGTCATAGGAATTCTTGCAGCAGAGAACGACCATGCCGTTGCCGTCAGCAACGAATTCTGAGATTCTTTCCGTGGCGTCATTGAGCGTGTCTGCGGGCACGTCGTTGATGGCGATCGCATAATAGTCTTTGAGGTTTGCAGGAACCGCGCTCAATGAGTCGACCTTGTAGAGCTCAGTGAGCAGGGTCTTCATGGGTGATTCTTTTTCTGAGACAAACGCAATGCGCGGCTTGGCAACGACCTTGATGGTCTTGTAGAAGACGTTGTTCTCCTCGAAATAATCCTTGCCGTCGATCTTGGCGGTCATGCGGTGATAGCCTTCAGAGAGTTTCTTGGTGATTTCCCTGATCGGGTCAGCGGTTGTCTCATCAAGCAGGGTTTCTCCATCCATGGTCACCAGCACGTGCACCGGATCCTTTTTGCCGACATGATTGAGCACGATAGTGAACGTGTTCTCAACATCAGCCATGGTCTTGGATGGTCCGAGGATCGTGACGCCGACATCCTGCTCCTTAGGCGTGAGGCTGACGACATTGATGGTGGCGTTGAGCTTGGTCGCGAAGAGCGCGACATCGCCGAGGTTCGAGCCTGAGTTGCTATTGCCATCAGTGACCAAGAGGATGCTCTGGCCGGGCTCAAGATTGTTGAGGATGGCATCGCCGAGTTCTGAGCGTTCGCCAGTGGCGACGGTCTTGCTTTCGACCGTGACACGCTTTTCGAGCTTGTCTGCGAGGTCAGGCATGAGGTTCTCGAACAGCTCTATACTGGTTGAATTGTCGAGCAAAAGCTTGACAAAGGGGTCGCCTTCGATGACTTTCTCGTGCTGGATGTAAGGCGAGGCGAGCGCGATGCAGAGGAACAGGATGATCAGCGTGCGCGTGAACGTCATGACTTTGCGCGCACGTTTCTTTTGCTTGATGACATCCGGGTCTTCCTTGAGCTTGAGGAAGTCCTGCCTAAGGAGCCAGAATGTGATCAAGATCAGGGGGATTGCGAGCAGGATGACAAAAGGATGCTCGAAGTAGTTGTAGGCCAGCTTGACGACGGTAGTAATGCTCATGATTGTTTACCCGCGAACCAGTGCACTCGTTTGCCTGTCATCATCTCGCCAACCTCATGTAAGCCATTCCTCTCGATGAGGTTGGCGACGGCGACAAAATCTTCGATTTTGTCGAAGCAGCCAAAATTCCTTTTGGCTGCGATGCTGAAAATCTCGGCAATCCGCTGATTGCCGACGATGACTCGAGCAATGCAAGCATTGTCGAGTTCCCGAAAACGCTTGGCGTTTTCGCGACTCGACAATTCCATTGTCGATATGCGTGCATGTTCATCATATGATCCCTCGGAGTTTGACGTACAGGAGTTCAAGGAAGAGGATGATGAGCGCGAGCATGACCATGGGCAGTTCGAATTCAAACGTGCGCTTCTCCTTGACCGGCTCGAGCTTGAATTCAGTGCTCTTGGCGCCGATGCTGGTGTTGAAGTTGATGTCGCTTTCTTTCTCATCCAGCAGATTGACCGCGATGGTACGGCCGTCTTCGAACGTGTAGATGCCTGCGTCCTCGAAGATGATTGCGGACTTCTTCAGGACCTTGGTGGGCGTTTCGATCCG
>CAYYLN010000009.1:0-15057 GCA_964472615.1 uncultured Methanosarcinales archaeon | reverse complement strand
TTCCTTGTCTCGCGTCAATGCCTTCCGGCAGTGTGCAGACGACGCGCGTGCCTTCTTGTTTGAGCTTGGCAGGGCTTGGCGTGCACGCAAGCAGGGTGTCAGTAAGCGCAGCGCTCACCGAGACCATGTTCCATCCGTCTTCGCCTAAGGGCTCGCCTGAGCATGCGCGCTGGTAGACAGTGCTTCCCGTGACTTCTCCTGAGCCTGCATTGCGGATGGTGAGCACGAATTCCGGCCGCACGCGAAGCGGGTCCTGATGAGGCAGCATCTTGGGTTCGATGCTCGCGATGATGACCGGTGCGCCTTGGCCTTGCGGCAATGACTGCGTTTGCGGCCTGCAGACCTTGCCTGCTATCTTGCCGAAAAGGTCAGTGTCAATGCACACGTTCACCGGCGCCGTGGTCTGATACGGGTAACATGCGTTGAAGATGAGGGTTGTGGCATATGTCTCGATTTGCGGTCCAAGAGTCTTGGTTGTTAGGGTGAAAGGAAACTGGCGTTCTTGCCCGACAGGTGAGAATGGTGATTCTCCGCGGAGCGAGAACGTGCCTTGGGCTTGTTGGCGGGGCAGATAGACGTATTGCGGTTCGTAGCCAAGCGAGTACACGCCGCGCTCAACGTCATGCGTGCCGAGGTTTGAGAGCGTGACGAGCAGAGTGAACGGATTGTTTTCAAACACTTCGCTCGGAGGACTTCCTGGGGCAAGAGCAAGTTCTACCCCCTGTGTTCCAACGTGCACTTCAGGCACCGTACTTGTTTCTTTGCGTTGGAATGGTGCGATCTGGCAGCTCGCGAGGACGAGCAAAAGCATGAGGAGTGGAATTTTTTTCATACAGGTATCTCACGGACAGTTGCAAGGGTGGTGCGTTCAAGCTGGTAACGGTATTGGACGCTGGTTTTGAAGTTCTGCACGGCAATGGGCGTATTGCCTAGGACCTGGACAGGGTCTTTCAGGGTGAGATAGATGCGGAACGTTTTGCTTGCGAGGTTCTTGTAGATGGGTGAGGCGAGTTCTGATGGCGCAAGCGTGTAGACGTTCACGAGCGTGTCATCGCAGCCTTCTTGTTCTTCAACAGGGAGTGCGTTGCACTCGGCTGCTGCCATGCCGACCGTCTCAGCATTGGCAATCTCCAGGCCTTTAGGCACGATGAAGAATACTCCTGTAATCTGGACAATCTTGCCTTCCCATGCGTTCTCGATCGTGATGCCTAAGGGCTGCAGTGTCTCACCGCTGGCTCCGAGCGCGATGGGTTGCTGTCCGAGGCCCATGCCGATGCGCACAGGTCCTGAGGAGTATACGGCGATGGGGTTCTTGTCAGGCACATCAGCGAGGGGATTGACATTCTGCCTGCGGTATTCCCTGAGCCGGTCGCGGTCCATCATGTACGTTTTGAGGTACGCCCGGGTCGTGAAGTCAAATTCTGATCGCAAGGCAAGGGTGTGGCTTGCTTTGCCGAGCACGCCTTTGTCCCAGACGCAGTCAATGTCAGTTTGTTCTGACGTGAATATCGTGAACGTGCTTTGGGGGAGGATGCGGTTCGCGGTGATGTTTCCATCGGCTGTGCAGTTGATGGTGAGGTCTAAGGTTTTGTCAAGCGTCTCTGCTTTCATCGTGACATAGGCGGTCACAGGCGTGTCGAGATAGAACACTGGCTCTGCAGTGCGGAAGTTTTCGAAATACACGCCAAGCCGTTTCTGCGACGCAGCATCTACTTTGCCGGTGTAATAATCGCCTTTTGCCATGGCGAGTGACCGCTCGACTTCCTCAGTGATTTTTTTAGGTGCTTTGACAAAGAAGAGTTGCCAGAAGTTTGTGCCTGCTTCTGAGAGTTTTTCCCACGAATACGTCAAGACCCTTCCGGGTGAGAGGCTGTCAGGCAACGCATATCCCTTTTCTTCTGCATACTCCCTGATGGTGGGAAAGAGGGAGAACGTGACAAGGAATATCCAGAGGATGGTGTAGAGCATGGAGAGCCTGGGGAATTCTTGTGTGGCAAAGAAGGTCACGACAAGCCAGAATGGCGCAAGGAGCATGAGTAATGCTGCGATGTATTTCAAGCCAGGGACATATGCAGGAAGGATGCTCCAGAATGGTCCCCAGAGGTACGCGATCAGCGCGAACAGGAAGAGTTGTTTTTCGCCCATCCTGGTAAATGCAGGCAAGGTCCGTGCGTCGAGCCAGAGGAATGCGTACAGCAGGAAGAAGATGGTCCAGACCCATGGGCTGCCGGGCGTGGTTTTGATGCCGAACGGCAGCGTGCCATATCGGATGATCGCGTCGAAGACGTGCACCAGAATCGCAACGAATAAAAATCCATAGGGCGCGCCTCCGCCAGGCGATCCTGGGGCTGCCATGGTTACTCCACCCGCACTTCAAGATTCATGATGCTCACATCAGTCATCGGGTCGATGCTGATGAAGTTGTTGCCGTCCTTAACGACTGAAGAGATGTCCCTGATGAATCGCGGATCGCGTTGGGAGAGCACATCCAAGCGTCCATTGACATTGGTGCGTGCTTCCTTGAGTCGACCATCGTCAACAAACTCGATCTCAAGGATGGCATGTGCCTTGCCGGTGGCGATGGCCGTGAACACATCAGGTTCAATGAAGAAGAAGTCCGAGAAACCCTTGGTGGGCTTGACGAATGTCTTGGCCAAGATCTGCTCGATGCGTGCAATGCCTGACCGCAGCTTGAAGCCAAGCGCGTTCTTGCCGGGCATGAAGTCTTCCTTGAAGAGGTCGTGGCGTGCCGGGCTGTCGCAGACAGGCACCGCAGATGAGATGACTTTGCCGTTGAGCATGATGTCGAGGATGCCGACGTTTTCCGGATCACAGACCGGATAGAAGCCAAGGTAGCCAGACTCGATGTTCTCGTATTCGATTTCAGGAACGCTAAATGCATTTGCTGCTTCTTGCTTGCGCACATCAGTGATCTCGCCAATGATTTTCAAGTCCTCAATATGATACTCGCGTGAGAACACGAGCCCGAAACCCCAGACTTGGAATTCGATCATGTTGTTGACCTTGAGCATGCCCTTGGGAAGCACGATCGGGGCAGGATTCTGTACGCGGATATCGCCTTCGAAGACCGGCACGCTGTTCACGATGACTTTCAAGCGGCCTCGGCGCACTGGTGTCTGGAAGCCGATCATGACATTGTCCACGGTCTCGAGGTCAGGGAGGAAAAAGCTGATGTTCTTGAAGTCTTTGCGGAACCAGCCTTTTTTGATGACGAAGGGGTTGGCTTCAGCGAGGACTTTTGCCTGTCGTTCTTCGCTCAGGAACAGGTTCGGAATGAGGTGGTCGAAATGGTCTTGGCTGACAAACGTCAGCTTTCCCGGAGCAGCACGGAACAGGATATCGCCAATGCCTGGCATTCCTCCAGGAACACCAGGCGCGCGTTCTTCTGCGAGCAATGCCTTGCGCTCTTCCGGGGGGAGGAACAGGATGTAGAAAATTAATAACAACGCAATGAGTCCGATGAGTGTTCCTGCTTGCGCGCGTTTGGTCACTGAACGTCACCTTTTTTTTGCCGTGTCGCCAATCGCCGATTGGCGAGCATGTCTCGTCAACCGTTGGTTGACGACGATCTTGACAATGCAATTGCATTGCTCAAGACTCGGAAATGCGCACAAATGTATCGCTTCCTGCGCATTTCCGACATAATCGTGCACCATAGTATATATAAATGTATTGGCGACAAAAAACACAACCCAGTCGGCACGGCTCGCTTCCGCAACCTTTTTAAATAGGATTCACTACTTTATAGTTAGAATAACCAAGGGGTTCATTGATGAACGCATTCCGTTTGTTCGCATTGACGCTGGTCATGATTCTTACATCGTTCAACGCTGCAGCCTCTCATGGTTCGTATCTTCCGTACGGCGACGCTGGACATGAGTACACGCGTTCGCGCACGAGCGAAAGCGTGACCTCACATGAGTCAGAGCACGAGTCTTCGTGGAACGACTATGGTGGCAATAGGCAGTATCATAATACCGATCACTACGATTACGGCCGCTCGCGTGACTTCACCTTCTCGCGCACGTCTGACTACGAAAGCGAGCGCCACTATTCCAATGCAGGCAGCTATTCCTCTGGTTATGCTTCCCGGGATTCCGTCGACTACACCTACCCGTATTATGACGTGAACGCCGGTGACTACCGCGACTACCGGCCATATCATGATTATTATGAGATGAGTTTCACCAGTCCGTATTACAATCCGTATCAGTACTCGCGTGTGGGCGCGTACGCATCTCGTTACTTGCCCTACGGGTACTGAACCATGAAAGCGCGTTTGCTCGTTCTCTTGTTGGTTTGTCTGCTCGGTCTGGCCGAGTTCACGAGCGCGCATGTGTTCTATTATGCTGACGAAGTTGACTATCGCAATAATGTCGCATATGCGTTGCATCATCCGTTTGATGGCGTTGATCCTGACACGGTTGGTGATTTTGACGACTACGCGTGCATCTCTCTGGATGACTACAATCGTTTTGCGCGCGCAGACCAATACGATGCCGACGAGCCGCTTCGTGCATCAACCGCGACGCGTGACGACCTGAAGCGCTTGCGTCGTGAAAACCAGCTCAGGATCATCAACGAAGACCCGTACGACAGTCTTGATCGCAACGACATCGACGACGATGACGACTGGAACTGCTACACGCTCCGCGACTACAACAGCAAGGCCCGCGAGGATCCGTATGACAATCGTCGTGCGATTGATTTCACGCACTTTGATGATTTGTATGAGGTCAAGAAGATCGGCACATACCGCTACAACGATTTCTACGCTATCCCGGATGACTTCACGTACTTCAACCTTCAGTACACGGTGAGCAGGCCACCATACGACGAGCCGTATGATTTCCGCAGAACACAGTATCCCTTGTATGGGTATGGCGTTGTACATCGGGAAGATTACTGAAGTTCTTTCGCAGTCGATGATATCTGTGGCGTAGCCACCGAGCACCCTGAAGTCGATGTCGTACGGTGTTCACGCCGTGAAGATTATTAAACCGTTCTGTGTTCTTGCTGCATATGAAGCAGCTTGGGTTCAAGCAGAAGCAGGGAGAGCTCAAGGTCAAGGTCGAGAATCCTGACGACTTGTGGTATCTCAATA
Organism: uncultured Methanosarcinales archaeon; assembly: GCA_964472615.1. Lineage (GTDB taxonomy): Archaea > Nanobdellota > Nanobdellia > Woesearchaeales > ARS49 > JAWAAW01. Next base: position 9,932 of record CAYYLN010000009.1, on the reverse strand, counting down.
ACATCATCGACCCAGGTGACACGCTGAGCGGCAAGACCTTGCGCAAGCTCAAGGTCACTGAAGAGGCGTCTGCAGAGCGCAAGATTGTGTTCATGGCGATCAAGGTTGAGAAGGTGGACTATGCGCCCAATGAATTGCGCGTGTCCGGCAAAGTCCTCGAAGGCCCTGAGGACATTCCGCACGGCAGCTATCACACATTCTCCATCGAGCAAGGGGTTATTATCACGCTCATCAAGCCCGAATGGCTGAAGTACCAGCTCGACTATCTGAAGGAAGCGACCATTATCAAGCCGCCGAAAATCATCATCTGCGTTTTTGATCGCGAGGAAGCATTGTTCGCGAAGCTCACGCGCGACGGCTATGACGTACTCACGACGCTCAAGGGCAAAGTGAGCAAGAAAGCCGTGGAGGAAAAAATCAAGGAAACCTTTTACGACCAGATTGTCGCGCAATTGGAGGAATACGACAAGCGCTTCCTGCTCGATAAGATTATTGTCGCGAGCCCTGCCTTCTGGAAGGAAGAACTCTTCAAGGTCCTGAAAAATCCTGAGTTGAAGAAAAAAATCATCCAGGCAGGGTGCTCAGGTGTTGATGAAACCGCGATCGCTGAAGTGCTCAAGCGCAAGGAAACTCAGGAAGCATTGCATCAGGAACGCATTAGCAAGGAGATGACGGTGGTGGAGGAATTGTTTCTGGCTCTCGCAAAGAAAGGTCCTGTGGCATATGGCATGAATGAGACCACGCAAGCAGCTGAAGCAGGCGCGATTGAGCAATTGTTGGTCACCGACAAGCTCATCCAGCATGCGCGTGCCGAGAACACCTTTGCGCAGCTCGATGCAGTCATGAAATCTGTCGACCGCGCGAAAGGAAAAGTCTGGATTATTTCCACCGAGCACGAAGGCGGCAAGAAGCTCCAGGGCCTCGGCGGCATCGGCGCACTGCTGAGATACAAATTGTTTTCGTAAAACATGTATGGGTGGTATCTGCGCCGAAGGCGCCCAATCCTCAAGATTCAACTCAGCACAGGTATTCTCTCGACCACAACAATCATTATATAGAAGAACACCAAATTGAGTACTCAGGAGTAAATATCCCCCTTGTGCGGTGGTTAAAAACGTAACATTTTAATACCGAGTCTGATTTACCCCAGACCCATAACAAAAAAGGGGAGTGGTTGTATGATCGTCAAAGAAGAATTTTTGAGCAAGCTTCGTCGATACTTCTCGTTGAACCTGTACGAAGTCAAAATCTGGACGGCGCTGCTGAGCCGTGGCGTTGCCACTGCAGGCGAACTGTCTGATATTGCCAACGTGCCACGCTCACGCAGTTATGATGTGCTCGAGAGCCTTGAGCGCAAGGGTTTTGTGGTGATGAAACTTGGCAAGCCGATCAAGTACATTGCGGTTCCTCCGCAAGAAGTGCTCGAGCGGGTCAAGAAGAACATGAAGGAAGAGGCTGACGAGCGCGTCAAGCGCCTCGAACAGTTGAAGTCCACAGACGTGCTCAACGAACTCAATTTGTTACATACACAGGGCGTGGAGCTCGTGGAACCCGCTGATCTCTCGGGCTCATTGCGTGGACGACATAATCTGTACTCGCACCTCGAATTGATGATTAGGAATGCCGAAAAGAGTGTCACGATCATGACGACCTCGCAAGGCTTCCTCAGGAAGGTCGAGGGCCTCAAGCCAGTGTTTGAGAAGCTCAGGAAGAAAGGCGTGAAGGTACGCATTGCTGCGCCATTGACCAAGGAGACCAAGGATGCCCTCAAGGACGTTTCCGAAGTCGCCGAAGTCAAACACACCGACTCCAAAGCGCGGTTCTGCATCGTTGACAATAAAGATATCGTGTTCATGATTCTGGACGACAAGGAAGTCCATCCCACGTATGATGTGGGCATTTGGGTCAACACGCCATTCTTTGCCAGCGCGCTGGAGAACCTCTTTGACACGGCTTGGAAAGGAATGAAGCCGGCGAAGTAGGCGTGTCGAAAATGCATAACGAACAGATATGTAATTGTATGCATTTCCGAGACTTGATCAATGCTCTGCATTGTCAAGTTCGTCGCCGGCTTTGCCGGCGAGACATGCTCGCCAATCGCATTGGCGACATGTGTTCTTTGTTCCTTGACGTTCGATGGGGACTCCGATGAACCTCGACAAGCTCACGCAAAGCTTGCACCCGCTGGAACGCAAAGTACTGCCGGTGCTCGATCGTCACGCGACGGTGCCAGCGGTGTGCGTAGCCACCGGCCTCAAGGACGTCGAGGTCGTCCGCGCATTGCAATGGCTCGAGAACAAGAAACTCATACGCGTCGATACCCAGTCTAAGGACGTGGTCGTGCTGGACAAGAATGGCGAGCTGTACCAGAAGATTGGGCTTCCTGAACGCAGATTCGTGCAGGCCTTGGGCGACAAAGAATTGCCGGTGGACCGGGTTGCGAGTAAAGCAAAGCTTTCTCGTGATGAACTGAACATCTGCCTGGGCTTGCTGCGAAAAAAAGCCCTGATTCACTTGTCCAAGGACAAGGGGTTCAAGGTGAAGCTCACCGACCAGGGCAAGGCCGCGCTTGCCAAGGAATGGCTTGAAGAGCGTTTCCTCCGCAAGGATTTTCCCATACTCATCTCAACGCTTGCTCCTGAGGAGAAAGCCGCGCTTGACGCGTTACGCACGCGCAAGGCAATCATACGTGTTGAACAGGAAAAAACCAAGACCTCAGTCCCTCTGCCGTGGGGTAAGCCATTGACCGAGCTTGGTGTCAGGGATGAGAAAATCATTGATGCGATCACGCCGCAAGTCATTCTTTCCGGCGAATGGAAGAAGAAGCCCATCCGGCGGTATGATGTTGCCGTGCAGGTTCCGAAGGTTGCTGGTGGCCGCAGGCATTTCGTGAGTGATGCCATCAGTCATATCAAGAGCATCTGGCTCAAGATGGGTTTTCAGGAAATGACTGGCACGATGGTGCAGCCAGCATTCTGGGATTTGGACGCATTGTATGTCCCGCAGGATCATCCTGCGCGGGAGATGCAGGATACGTTCTATCTCAAGCAGCCGAACAAGGCAATGCTGCCCAAGGAATTTGTGCCCAGAATCAAGGCAGTGCACGAATACGGCGGCACCACGGGTAGCACAGGCTGGCAGCAGCCCTGGTCGGAAGAAAAGGCAAAAGAACTATTGTTGCGTACACACAACACCGTGCTGAGCGTACAGGCAATCGCCCGGCTCACCGAGCATGATCTGCCCGCCAAGTTTTTCAGCGTGCAAAAGGTCTTCCGCAACGAGACCTTGGATTGGAAGCACTTGTTCGAATTCTACCAAGTCGAGGGCATTGTGGTTGATCCGAACGCAAACCTGCGGCACTTGCAGGGGTATGTCAAGGAGTTTTTCCAGCAGATGGGTTTCAAGGATGTCCGGCTGCGGCCATCGCACTTCCCGTATACCGAGCCGTCGATGGAAGTCGATGTCCTGCATCCTGTCAAGAATGAATGGGTCGAGCTCGGTGGCGCAGGGATCTTCCGTCCTGAGGTCGTGCAGCCATTGCTGGGCAAGGCCGTACCGGTGCTTGCTTGGGGTCTGGGCATGGAACGCATCATCACGGATTATTACAAGATCACGGACTTGCGAGAAATCTACAAGAATGATATCGCGCAGCTGCGCGAGACCAAGCTCTGGGTGCACTGAATGTCCACGGTCACGATCAACAAGAAGGAAATCATCCGTCTTCTTGGCAAGAAATTGAGCGATAAGGACATCGAGAATCGTTTGTCAATGATGGGCGCTCCTGTGGACGCAGTGCTCGAGAACGAGATCGAGGTTGACATCGCCCCAAACCGGCCGGACTGGCTGAGCGAACAAGGGCTTGCGCGTTCCTTGAGTTCATTCCTTGGAATCAAGACCGGGTTGCGGTCGTACAAGGTGGTGAAGGAACGCTATCAGGTCATCGTGGACAAGAACGTTCATGGCATCAGGCCATACACTGTCTGTGCAGTCGTCAAGGGACTCAGGCTTGATGACGAGAAAATACGTGAGATTATTCAAGTGCAGGAAAAACTGCATGCGACATACTGCAGGAATCGCAAGAAGGCAGCCATCGGCATCTACCCGCTGGACAGGATCACGTTCCCGGTCACGTTCACGGCGAAGAAGCCGCACGACATCATCTTTGTTCCGCTTGAGGGCGCGCGTGAGATGAATGCTGCGCAATTGCTCACCCAGCATCCGACAGGCCGCGCCTACGCGCACTTGCTGGAAGGGCAATCAAAATTTCCTGTGTTCATTGATGCGAAGAACCAGGTGCTGAGCGTGCCTCCGATCGTGAACTCGCAGCTCACCGGCAAAGTCGGGATCACGACAAAGGATGTCTTCATCGAATGCTCCGGCTTTGACCTGCACACGTTAGCGGTCCTGCTGAATATCTTTGTGACCATGTTTGCAGATATGGGCGGCAGGGTTATTTCAGTGGATGTAAAGTATTCAAAGAAAATTACGACGCCTGATCTTGCTCCGAGGAAGATGAAACTTGATCTTGATGTTATCAATCAATTGCTCGGTCTTGGGCTTAAGGAGTTTGATGTCAAGCGCTTGCTTGAACGGATGGGTTTCGGCTATCAGAATAAAATGGTCCTGATTCCTGCGTATCGTGCTGACATCATGCACCAGGTCGATGTGGCAGAGGACATCGCGATCGCGTACGGCTATGACAAACTTCTGCCTGAGATTCCGAATGTCGCGACGATCGGCGCTGAAGACGTGTTTGCACAATTCCAAAATGCCATCGCAAACGTCTTGGTGGGGTTGGGCATGTTCGAGACACATACGTATCATGTGTCGAATGTGCATGCGCAGACAAAGCTCATGCAGCACAAGGGTGAGGTCATTGAGCTCGCGAATGCGTTGACGGTTGAATACAATGCCTTGCGTGCGTGGCTTCTTCCGTCGTTGATGGAGGTCGTGAAGCAGAACAAGATGCGTGAGTATCCGCAGAAGTTCTTCTGCATGGGCACGATCTTCTCGCCGAACGCGAAGACGCCAACGCAGGTGGAAGAGCGCACGAGCTTGTGTATGGTTTCAGCGCATCCCAAAGCAGACTATACTGAGATCAGGCAACTGCTTGAGTACGTGTTGCGCGTGCTCAACGTTCCTTACACGATCGAGGAAACCGAGCATGGCACGTTCGTGCCTGGCAGGGTTGCGCAACTCAATGTCGATGGCCATTCGATTGCCGTGCTCGGAGAGATCCATCCGCAGGTCATTGCGAACCTCGGTTTGGAGATGCCGGTTGCAGCGCTCGAGCTGAACCTGACAGAATTGTTCAATCACGTGAACGCTTTTTCAGCATAGTTGAAAAATGCCCGACGAGTGCGCGGCACTCGTGTGGCTTAAACGTTCTTCGCTGCAGATGCTTTGGTCGCACGTGGTTTCTTTTCCGCAGCAGGTTTTGTTTCTGCCTTGGCTGCAGGTTTCTTTGCGTGTACGGTTGTCGCAGGTGCTGCTTTTGTCGCGAGCTTGCTCCTGCGCGCAGTCCTTGGCCGTGCGGCCGCTTTCTGCTTGGTCTTCGGGGCATGGATGCCATAGCCCAGGGCTTCGAAGACTTTTGCGACTTCTGCATGGCTCGCGCCTTTCTTGATGTCCACACTCTTGTCCAAAGGTTCGAGATGGAGAATATTACATTTCCTGCGGCGTGTCTCGCCGTCAATCATGACGTAATTGTCATCGATGACGTCAACGACAACGCATTTCTTTCCTGCATCACGTCCTGCGATCTTTACACAGATTCTTCCGACGTCAATCATGGGTTTCCTCCGCTCTCTGTTCTGGGCGCGTCACCGCATGCCCGAGAGCTTACATTCGTGCTTGTTCAATGATGGTGCGGCGCATGCAGGTAGAACACAACATGCCGCCATATGGCCGTTCAGGCCGTTTTTGGGTCTTGGGCATGGCGTGCATTGCCCGAGACGCCACTGCTTTGATGCCGTGGAGCGCGGTGCCGCAGCGGGAACAGTGCGGCCTGCTCGGTTTGCGTTCCCGATAGTGAATGACCGTCCTGCCGCCAGGCGTGCGGACGTGGATGCGTCGCAGCGTGCGGGAACGTTTCTTGCCCTCAACCATACGACGGACTGCAAGAGAGGTATTTAAAAACCTTTCGAAGAGAAGATTTTTAAGTGCCATCAATAAAGTAGACCACATGGACGATCAACCGTTACGTATCTGCGTGGCTCCGACCGTGCCTGAAGAAGTGGTCTGGACGAAAGAGGACTGGCTTTTTGCTGCTCAGATTGAGCAGCGCGTCAAGCAAACCATCGAACAGTACGCGCTTCTTTCTCCGAATGATAGGATTCTCGTTGCCGTCAGTGGTGGCAAGGACAGCACGATGGTGCTCCACCTGCTCAAGAAGTTCGGCTACACGGTTGAGGCAGTCACGGTTGACGCGCACATCGGATGCTATACGCAACAGAATCTTGAGAATATCCGCTCGGTCTGCAAAAAGCTTGGTGTTCCACTGCACGAGATTCCGTTCAGGAAGGTCTTTGGTGCGTCCTTGTGCTATATCCGCGATTATCTCAAGGCGCGCGGCCATAATTACAAATCGTGCACCGTGTGCGGCGTCTTGCGCAGGTATCTGCTGAATCGCAAGGCGCGGGAGCTCAAGGCGACAAAGCTCGTGCTCGGCCACAATCTTGATGACGAGGCCCAAGTGATCCTGATGAATCTGATGAAGAATCGCCCTGTGCTCAATGCGAGGCTCGGGCCAAAAATCGCGCAGGTGCAGGACGAGCGTTTTGTCCCGCGGGTCAAGCCGCTGTATTTCGTCCGCGAGGACGAGGTCGTGCGCTACTCAAAGCTCATGCGGTTCCCGGTCAAGTACGGCAAGTGTCCGTGCTCCGCCGAGGGATTCCGCAGCGCGGTCAGGAAGTTTCTGGACGATTGCGAACAAACGCGGCCAGGCATCAAGGAAAACATTGTCAAGGTTTTTCTGGAACAGCGCAGCCAGATGCAAAAGGAATTCACGGCAGAAAAGCTGGCGTACTGCGCCCAATGCGACGAACCCGCGAGCGATACGCTCTGCAGGGCGTGCAAGCTCCTGAACTTAGTGCATGTAACGCCGACTGAGGTCGGCGGACCTGTCGCGGCTACGCCGACGACAGGAGTCTTCTGAGGCCGAGCAGCTCAGTCCTGTTGAGCTCCCGGCAAGCGCCTGAGGGCAAGTCCTTGAGCGCGATGTTCGCAATCTGTGTCCTCTTGAGCCGCGCGACCTTGTAGCCGAGATTCTTGAACAGCAGCTTGACGACATGTTTCATGCCTTCGTGCAGTGCGATCTCGACGTGCACTGGCGTGTGCACCGCGATCTTGTCCAGCACGACCTTGCGGCCCCAGACGCGCACGCCGCGCTGCAATCGCTGCATGTCTTTGTGGTCGATCTCGCGGGTGAGCGTGACGTGATACACCTTGATGGTCTCATACCGTGGATGCATGAGGCGGTTGGCGAGCTCGCCATCATTCATCAGGAGGATGAGTCCTTCTGCGTCGCGGTCCAGGCGACCGACAGGGAAGACGCGCACGCCTTTGGGCGCGAACTGCATCACCGTCTGCCTTCCTTCAGGATCTGAAACCGTGCTCACCACGCCGCGCGGCTTGTTGACCGCATAGTACTTCAGTGGTTCTTGTGTGCGGGTGCGTGCTCCATCAACGCGGATGTCATCCACGGCAGCGTCAGCTTTGTCGCCGAGCTTGATCTTCTTGCCGTTGACCGTGACCTTGCCGATTGCGATGAGTTCTTCGCATTTCCTGCGCGATGCGATTCCGGCACGCGCGAGGATTTTCTGCACTCGTTCTTGCATGTGCCGACTGAAAGGCGAATGTTTTAAATAACTATGCTCGGTCAATCGTCCTATGTTCGACATCGTCTTTCCGAATAGGAACGAGCACGAGTTTTTTATCATGGCGCAAAGACTCGGATACGCAGGGCTCATCTTGGTCTATCCTTCGAAGCAGTCTGCAGACTCTTCTCCCAAACCTCCTGCAGGACTGCACGTCAAAACAGCAGTGCTTGCAGATCCGCGCAAGGCATACCAGCTCCGCGAACAAGGCATCCTAACATTCGTGCAGTGCTCAGACCAGGACAGGCCTGTGCTCGAGCGCGGCTCAGCAGAAGTGTTGTTTGGTGCAGAAAGCACGCAGCCCAAGGACTTTATGCACCAGCGCGGTTCAGGGTTAAATCATATCATGTGCGAGCTCGCGCACAAGAACAAAGTCGCGATTGGCTTTAGCTTTGCTGATGTGCTTGCGAGTTATGGTAGCCAGCGTGCCCAACTTCTTGGCAGAATGATGCAGAACATCCGGTTGTGCAGGAAGTATAAGACCACGATGGTCATCGGCAGTTTTGCCCATGATCCTTGGAAGATGCGCTCGCCGCATGACCTGCAGGCATTCTTTATCGTGCTGAGCATGCATCCCCGAGAGGTAAAGAACGCAATGAGTTTCTAGGGCGGAATCGGCGTTCCGTGCGTGACGGTGAGTTGTGGCTCATCGATAGGCAGGTCAAGCTCGCGCAGGCAATCTGGAATGTTTTCCCGGCCATAGCACTTCTGTTCTGCGCGTGCTTCCAGCTGCGCACATTCAGCGAAGTTAGGATCACCCGCGCATTCTTGGCGCACAATTGCACTTGCAAACAGGCGGTGGCGGAAGAAGACCAGCACAAGAATGATTACGGCAAGCGCCAGAATGCCGATTACCACCGCTTTTTTCATAACGCAGGTGTGCACGTGCTGCTTTATAAGTCTTTCCTCACAATTCTCGACACAACATTTAAATACTATTCTCTGCAAAACTGAGGGCATGGGAAAAAAGAGGATGGTTATAGTTAGTGCTGTGCTTTTTTTCCTGTGTGCTGCCTTTGTATTCGCAATACCGTTTGCCTTTGATGTCAGCGAGCGCTTCTCGGGCAAACACAACGGGAATTATTATCCGTGCTGGGACAGCAGCTTGAGCATCGATCTGGGGGGTGTTTTTCCTGTTACCGAAGGCAAAGTAAAGACTGGTTACGTCACTGGTGTATGCGATCACTATCACAATTTTGCTGGAGGCATTGCGCTCTTTATTGGTAATACCCAGAACGATTCGTGGACGATGAGCGGGTCGTGCAGCAAGTGCGGTTATGATTGGTATGCCCACACATTTGTTGGCAAGCTTGCCAGTCGTATCAAGGTCTGCAGCGGCGATGATAACGGCGGAACGCAGAACAGCCGTGGCGCCGACCAAGGATATCCGTATGAGTTTACGTACAATACCAACACGCAGATTGGTGCGGCAACGCATCTGGACAAGAAGTTGCTGGGCAAGGCCGGAACGTTCTTTGAGGAATTCTCGGGTTTGAAAGGGACAGTGGGTTGGAGCATTGTTGTTGCGTCACAAAATCCTCAAGTACTGATCTGGGTTGGTAACAAGACCACAACCGCGCAAAAATCAACCACGAACGTCAATACCGAGGTCTGGGCGTGCGCAGACACGAACCAGAACAGCATCTGTGATGGCGAGGAAGGCGCCGCGACCACGTGCAAGAATGAAAATGGCGATTGGTATCAGGGTGTGTGTTGCGGCACTGCTCCGTACACGAGCTGTGGTTATGTTGGCGTCGTCGGCGTGCCCAGTACGATTTATGTCAAGCGCAACTTTGCTGGGGGTATCACTGCAATGAGCGCCACATCAGCACGTGAATACACTCCGATTCCCGGCGTTCCCCTTTATATCATGCGCAACAATGCAGGGGACATTGTTGCAATCCGTGATACTTCCGCATTTGGGTATGAAGCGCTCACTGCCACGACCATTTATGTTCAGCAGATCTCCTTCCCAGAAAGCGTTTCTGTCAAGGAGAGTCCAGCGTCTGGCTATATGCCCATTGTCTTGACCACCGCAAACGCGATTAATTCCTT
>CAYYLN010000008.1:9448-19184 GCA_964472615.1 uncultured Methanosarcinales archaeon | reverse complement strand
AATTGATAGGCTCGCTTACAGAGGCGATGAGGTGTACGTCTTTGAAGTCAAGTGTTCCTAGCGCTTCGTCAAGGCGAAAAAACAGTTGTTGAGAATTCTTCGGCTTTTACGCAAGCCCGCGACTGCGTATTTCTATTGCGGCAGCGCAGATCGCCTGGAATGTGTTGCGAAGGCTGCGTATTAGTTCATTCAAACGCGATGCTGATTACATCGCCGTCTCTCCACATCACATCACGCGGATTGCCACCGACTAGTTGACCGTTGATCCAGACCTTGGTCGATGCAGGCCTGCCATCGCACATGCCGCACGTGTCTTTGAAGCAGTTCTCAGAGAATTTCCAGCGTATCGCGTCAAAGAATCCGCTAAGGGTTAATGGTTCTTTGTCGATGATGTCCTTGGTCTGCGGATCAATGCGTAGGATTTCATGCACATGAATCCTGTTATCTTTGTGCGTGTGTGCTGCCGAGAGCTCTCCCGTTTCCCATGGTCGCTCCACGGTCTGGCCGCACATCATCATTTCTTCAAGCGTTGCGTGCCAGTGCACCGAGATCCTGCAACCTGAAGCATCGCAGATTTCGAGCCCTTCCTTCGCAACACCCGAATACCAATAGGCATACGCAGAGTACAGGATGAAAACCGTGATGAGCACGATCGCGATCCCGCCCGCGGTCTTCGCCCAGAAGACTGGTTTACGTTGCTTTGGCCTAAATCGTGACCAGCGCCATGCAGCGAGCGCGAGTACGAGGAATGCGCCAATGCCCGCAACCCACCATGCCGTGGTCGTGGCCTCATATCCTGGCCTGAGGTTCGTGATGAGATACTCGCCGAGCGTCGTTGGTTCCACATGCTTTTCCTCTGCCTCGTGGGCGAGAACGACAGGAAGCATGAAAAGCAGAATGGTGATGCACAAGATACTCCTTCGCATAGTGTGCCCTCCACTTGCTTGCTTTTATAATGTTTTCGGCGTCCCTGGCTCAGGGCCGCGCCAAACATAGTCTGTGGCATTTGTTGTGTTTCATTCGTGCTCGTGATTCCAGAGCGTCCAGTGATAGCGCCATTCATTCCAGCCGATGCTGAGGTGTTTGACGTAGATGTCGCTGTGCGCAAGGAGTTGGCCGATCTTCCTGCCGGTCATACAGGGCATGCTGTAGCAATAGACGACGATGTCGTTGTCTTTGGGCAACTGTGCGAATTCGCCCACGATCCTGTCAACATCATAATAGGCAGGCGTGCCTGGATCGCGATAGGCAGGGATGTGTTGCCGCTCACGCGGCATACGGATTACTTATCATTTTCTACAATGCCGTTCACTTGAGAGATGTGTGGTAGATGTTCCGTATCGAAAACTTCCCGACCCACTGGACACGTGCGCGCAGCAATTAAAAGAGGATCGCGACGTTACAGCGTCGATGCTCTTTAATTCAGAAATGCAACGCGCACGTGTCTTAGTTCGATGGAAAGCGCATGAAGCAAAAGAGCATGCGCGGTCAATTATTCACGTTGAAGAAAGAAAAATCCTTCTCGCACGATTGATCGCGTATTTGCAAGGCGACGGATCTGTTGTCGTGCGGCCAAAAGCAAATTATTTGCGTTACGAACTGATGTTCTATCCTGACGACATCATCGTTGCTCAGTTATTTATCGATACTTTTGAGAAATTAACGGGCGAAAAGCAAGAATCCTGTCTTAAAGAATCATTTCCGAATACGAATCAATCACAATGTTGCGGGCAGAGAAGTAATAGCGCTTGCGCGTTTTAAAGGACTGGAGTGGAGTTTGCCTGGATCAATTCTTGCCGACCAAGCAGCTAAAAGGGAATGGTTGCGTGCATTTTTTGATTGCGAAGCGTACGTTGGTCCTCGTACGATTGTGGTCAATAGCGTGAACCAACAAGGACTTCTTGAAACTCAGCGATTATTGCAAGAATTTAATATCGAGAGCCGGTTGTACAAATATGTTCGCAGGCAAGTGTCGTGGAATATTAACTACATACTGACGATAGGAAAGAAAAGCGCTAGGCAAACCTTTTTAAAGCGTATCGGGTTCAATCATCCTGCAAAGCAAGAGAAGCTTGCATCTTATCTTGCCACCGTCGCATAACCTGGTAGTGCAGCGGAACCTTCATGGTTGCTGAATCTCGAACCAGGTTAGAGCAAACCGCGCCCGCAAGGGCTTCCCGGTTCAAATCCGGGCGGTGGCGTAAGCAAATTCAAGGGATTTGAACCGGTTCCCGGTTCATCTCGGCAACGAAGTTGCCGAAGAACTTGACAATCGCCGCGGCGATTGGTCAAGTAATCCGGGTGGTGGCGTAGCGAAGCGGAGCTACTGCCTGGGCTTGTCAACCGCAATTGACGTTGTCCGGGTGGTGGTGTCATTGTTTCTGGAATTCCTTGACGATGTCAAGAACAACGTCCTTTGCCAATTGCAGACTTTTTTCATTCAGTTTGTCTGCAGTGTCTGATGTCGCGTGATACGTCTTAAAGAATGGTGGGATCTTCATCAGACCCAAAGCGATTTTCAGACCGATAAGGAACCGGTTTTGCGTTACGAATGGCCTGATGAGTTCGACTTCGTTCTTCGGGATGAGTGAGATACAGATGCTGTCGGTTCCTGCTCCGCGGAACGGCACATAATCCGCATAGAACATGGGCAGTTCTCCGCCGGTTTCATATGCTTGTTTGCGTTTGTTCAGCGTTTTCGTGATGGTGTGGAGCAGCGGCGTCTCTCGCCTGACCGGCCATAATCCAATAACACTTCCATTGCCTACGAGCTCAAGGTCGACCATTGCCTTGATGTCATGAACACCGTGTTGTTGGACATATGCTCGTGAGCCGAGACAATCGATTTCCTCTTCATCAAAAATGCAGAGCGTGAGTCCGTGTTTGAGTTTTTTCTTCCCGAACGCTTGCGCAACGCCGTACAAGACAGCAATTGCGGAAAAATTATCGTTTGCGCCAGGACAGCCGGGCACGGTATCGTAGTGCGCTCCGAGAACAATGTGCTTTTCACTTGTTCCGTTCTTGCGTAGCACGAGGTTGACGCCTGTGGCATAGACTTCTTCGACTATGTTGAATGGCGCGAAAAGTTTCAAACAGAGATGACGGGCGTCTTCCCTGCTCTTGCCTTCAAGCTTTTTGACGATATCGATCAGTTTCATAGCGTTCCAGTGCAGCGATAAATGAAGGTGTGAATTGCTTGGGTTGGTGTTCAACGCGTTGCAGCATCTCATCCCACGTCATTAATGTGCCGCTCTCGACTTCCTCTTTGTGCAGTGTACCGACGCATTTGCATTGCAGCGAGAACTGCAGGATGATCTCGTGCTCCGGCTTGGCTTGGAGCTTGAACGTGAACAATTCCTTCAGCTCATGCTCCTGGTGCGTTATGCCGAGTTCTTCGGCGAGCTCGCGCACCGCAGCCTGGCGGTATGCTTCGCCTGTTTGCACGTGTCCTGAGCAGGATGCTTCGTACATGCTTGGAAAGACATCTTTCTTCTTGCTGCGTTTCTGAACGAAAATGTTGCCGTTGAGGTCAAAGACAAAGATTTGGACTGCGCGATGGCGCAGGAACTGCTTGTGGCATTCTTCGCGTGTCGCCTGTCCGACCACGTTGTCGTTCGCGTCAACGACGTCCAGCACCTCTTTCATTATGCGGGGGGCGGTTTTTCTGCTTTATAAATACTCCGCCGCATCACTGGACATGGACGAACAATCTTTTTAAGGCAGAAGCGCCTCGAGAGTGTTCGTGATTGGCAAAAAAGCATTCTTACAGAAGCTGACTGCCCAACAGTATGGCTTCAAATCGTTGAAACTGGACAGCCCCAAGTTCGAGGGCAGTTCTCCGCCATCGGTGTTCATCGGTCGCGCGAATTATCCGAAGGTGTTTGCAGGTCCGATGCTTGCCCAGGAGCCTGAGAGCTTTGTCTATGATGCTCCTGAGCAATGGCTCGGGCAGTACACCAAGCAGGAAATCATCGGTTTCAGGCTGCAGCTGCTCCGCGGCATGCAATTGGTCGACGTGAAGAACGCTGCAGGCAGGTTTTCCCAGCAATTGCAGGACATTGCGCTGTCCAAGCAGTCGCTGTACGCGCACGCAGAATTCGAGAAAGTGCCTCGTGGCGTGACGTTCTCTGAGGACCATCAGCCGTTTGGTCCTTCTGCCGCGCTCAAGACCATCGAGACCGAGCAGGGCAAGTGGCAGCATGACTTGGAAAAAGCGTATTATGACACGGATTTGTTGGCGAGTCGCGCGGTTATTGAACTTGCTCAGAAAGAAGTGCCGTTCACCAACATCCAGAAAGCATTGTCTGTCGGTTCGTTTGGCAAGGAGCAGAACCGCAAGCTCGTTCCGACACGCTGGAGCATCACCGCGGCTGATGATATTCTCGGCAAGCACGCGATGACTGACGTTCGGCAGAATGAACCAATTAACGAGTTCCGAGTTTACGAATCGCAGGGCTTGCATAATTATTATGCGGTGCTGCTGACGCCGACGCAATGGCAGTACGAGGCTATTGAGGCGTTCAATCAGGTGATGGGCAATGGCACGTTCACGTTCAGCGATCACGAGCGTTATTTCGGCAGGAAAGAATATTCTGGCATGGGCGGCTGCTATTATGCTCAGCGTCAAGTGATTGCCGAGCAGCTGAAGCAACAGCAGGAACAGGCAGGCGCGTTCGTCTTCCGCGAGGTCACCAAGGGTTACACGCCGACCGGCGTCTGGGTGTGCCGCGAGCTCACGCGCGAAGCGATGAAACAAGAACCCAAGACCTTTTCAACCATGGCTGACGCCATGCACTACGTAGACAGCAAGCTGAGGCTGGGCATGCACTATCACAAAAACCGGATGCCTTTGCTCCAATCGCAAGGGAAACAGAAGACGCTGATGGATTTCTGATATTCAAAGCAAGCATCACACGAATAATTGGATACACCGACCAAAAAGGTGAGGGAAATCTATGGTTTCAGAAGATGGCCATATGCTTTTTTCAACGTTTCATAGTTTTCTACAAACTCATCATTTGGTCCCATGAAGTATTTCAAATAATATTTGAATCTTTTATCAAGGTCACTGGTGCTGATCTCCATCTGTGAAAGGATGTTCAGAATATCCTTTTGGTCCTTATCTTCAAAGCGATTTGTTTTCGTCAGGATGATATCGTAAATGTTCAAAATTTTTATAATGAGGTTAGCAAATTCCGGGGCATCTATTGTCGTTGCCTTCTCTAAATAGTCCTTCACGCGCACATGCTTGAAAAGACCATCAACGAAGAACTCCACTTTAACTTTATACTTTGAAGCGTATTCTTGGCAAAATTTGGCTGTTTCCGGCTCGCTTGAACGAACAACAAGGTCGACATCACGCGTGAGTTTCTTCAACCCGAGTGCGACCAGAGCGTTTCCACCGATAAGCGTGACTGTGACCTTTCTTTTGATTGCAGCATTTAGCCGTTGAAGAAACTGCTCAGCGAGTGCGTCCATTGGCTCACTCAGGTGTTACATGATAAGTCTCGTACATGCACTCGAATTTCGAATCCGGTATTTGGGGTACTCCCTGCGCTGGTCCGAGCAGTGAATCAAGTGATTCTGTTGGCAGAGAATATCTGATTGCGATTTTTCTAGATTGATCTAAATATTTGATAAACTGCGGATATGCGCCCCGGGCTTGCATCTCTTGTGCAATCCTACCATAATCAAGATTGGGAACTATGAGAAGTGCGGCAGGAACAGAATTCCTTTCACGAACCATTTCCAGTTCTGTACTCTTGAGAACAGCGGCAATGCCATCATAGTCTGTTTTCTCAAACAATACTTTAACGATGCCAAAAGGATCATGTTCAGCCGCTTCCCGCCAGCGTTTTTTCACTGTTTCCCAATCAAGCGGGATTTTATCATTCAGTCTTAGCACCATGCTTCTTTCTATGTTTTTGATAGTTATAAACCTTTCGACAAATTCTACCTTTTCTGACGGTCTAAACCAACAATTGTCGTAGAATACAATTATCCGTCAACCATCTCGATTTCGATGTTGAGGCCTTCAGGGATGGGAACCCTCATCACGAGGCGCAGGGCGCGTTCATCAAGGCCTAAGTCAATAAGGCGCTTGTGGACGCGCATCTCAAAGCGTTCCCAGGTCGCAGAACCACGGCCGCAGGGAGAACGCTTGGTTGTCACGCGCATACGCTTCGTAGGAAGAGGAATAGGCCCCCGGATGTCAACGCCCGTCTTGTCGGCGATATCTTTAATGAATGCGCATGTTTGATTGAGCTTGTCGATATCGATGCTCGCCAACTTGATACGGGCTTTTTGCATAAGGTTGGGTTAATGAAAACATAAAAACTGTTTAGGCCTTCTTGACCAGGTCGACGCACATGCCTGCGGCGACCGTGCTTCCAGAGTCCCTGATGGCGAACTTGGCCAACTTCGGGATGTCCTTCTGCTTCTCGATCACGAGCGGCTGCATCGGCTTGATCTTCACGACAGCGACGTCGCCATTCTTGATGAAGTCAGGCTTTTCCTGCAACGTTTCGCCGGTTGCAGGGTTGATCTTCTTCACAAGCTCAATGAACTGGCACGCGACCTGCGCCGTGTGGATGTGGAAGACCGGCGTGTAACCCGCGGTAATAACCGTTGGGTGGTTCAACACGACGAGCTGTGCCGTGAACTCAGTCGCCACTGAGGGTGGGTTGTTCACGTGGCCGAGCACGTCTCCACGCGCGATGTCTTTCTGCTCGATGCCGCGCACGTTGAAACCGACATTGTCGCCAGGCTCGGCTTCGGTGATTGCTTCGTGGTGCATCTCGATGCTCTTGACCTCACCGACGATGCCTTTGCCTTCACGGGCAGGCATGACGATGATCTTGTCGCCGACCTTCATGACGCCGGTTTCGACACGGCCGACAGGCACGACTCCGATACCCTTGATGTTATAGACGTCCTGCAATGGCAGGCGCAAGGGCAGGTTGGTCGGCTTCTCGGGCGCGCTAAGCTTGTCCAGCGCTTCCAACAGGGTTGGGCCGGTGTACCAGGCCATGTTCGTGCTCTTTTTCACAACATTGTCGCCAGGGTACGATGCAATCGGAATGACCTGGACGTTCTCGACCTTGTAACCGACGCTCTTCAACAAGTTTAATGCATCGGTCTTGGTGGCCTCGAACTTCTTCTGGTCGTACTTGTTCAGGTCCTGCTTGTTCGCAGCGACGATGATCTGAGTGACGCCGAGCGTCTTGCACAGGAATGCGTGTTCTTTGGTCTGTGCTTGGACTCCTTCCGAGCCGACCACGAGCACGGCAGCGTCTGCTTGAGAAGCGCCGGTGATCATGTTCTTGATGAAGTCCCGGTGTCCTGGTGCATCGATGATGGTGAAGTCGAACTTCGGTGTCTGGAACTTCTTGTGGCTCAGGTCAATGGTGACTCCACGCTCGCGTTCTTCCTTGAGCTGGTCCATGACGAATGCGAATTCGAATCCACCCTTGCCGAGGCGTTCTGCCTCTTCCTTGAGCTTGCGAAGCGTCTGCTCGTCAACCGTGCCTGCGTCGAACAGCAAGCGACCTACTGTCGTCGATTTACCGTGGTCGACGTGACCGACGAAGACAATGTTCACGTGTGGTTTTCCTTTTGCCATACTGTATACCTCCGAATGTTACGAGGCAGTTCCACTGAAATTGTTCAGTGATACCCCTCCGTATCGAAATTGGATATAGACGAGAAGAAAGCCGTTTGTTTATAAAGGTTGCGGAGCATGCCAGTTGCGCACTGGACATCCGGCCGTAACATTTATATACTTGGTAAGATTAATCTTACTTGTGGCGGAAATTGATATTACCCGGATGAGCTCGAAAGGCCAGGTTGTCATTCCGAGCGAAATGCGCGCGGGGTTCAAGGAAGGCGAAAAACTTGTCATCATCAAGGCAAACGACCAAATAATAATGAAGCGTGCCGCTGATTTTGACAAGAATCTCGAAGATGACATCAAGTTCGCTAAGAGAACTGAGGAAGCTTGGAAAGAGTACGAGAAAGGGCATTTCAAGTCCATGACGATGGAAGAATTCTTATCTGAACTGAAAAAGCTATGATTGTGGAACGAACAGACAGATTCGTAAAGATATTTGCCAAGATAAAAGACTCGGCCGGCAAAGAACGTGCTCTTGAACAAGTAAGAAAAAACATGAGTACACCAGAAATTGGCAAACCAATGCGTTTTGATCGCAAGGGAACTCGCGAAGTCTACGTTCCACCTTTCCGTTTATCCTACGCCCATATTCCCGAAGAAGACAAGATCATCTTTCTCGATCTCTACCATAAGGACAAACAATAAAGCGTAGGACGAATATTCTTGCCAAGTATGAAGTAAACCATCAGAAAAGGTGACATTATCTGTTAAGTTCTTCTTTGAACCAGTCTTCCAAGAAAGGTTCGAGCTTTTTCTTGCTCTTTTCGTCCAGTTTACGGAAGTCTCCGTAGATGGTTTTCCGACAGTTTTTGCTTCCGCATTTGCACGTCATTTCCCAATCTTCCATACTGTCTAATGAGTAATCAGTGGTTATCTCATCTCCATTCTTTATATCTCTCTTGGCGATGTCTCGTTTGTTCTTCACATACGTATTGGGATCGCAAGAGTGGTTGACATAGCGCTCAGGGGACCGCTGTACAATGTACTGCCCTTTTCCGATGTAACATAAGTGATTTTGATCGTCCTTTGACAATTTCTTTATCTCTTCTTTCTTCACGATTCTGTCGGCTTTCCATGTTATGACTATTTCTCCTTTCTTGAAGTCCCTGACGGCATAAACTCCTGTTCCTTCAATTCTTGACTCTTTTACAAGCACATTTTTCATATTGAGAAGTTATAATCTGCAGTCTTTTTAATTATTAGGTTCAAATCTGGTTCAATGATGATTTTATAACTCTTCAACTTCCCCTACCTTTTGAGAGGGTTAAGAAAATAAATGGTCCTACGCGCCAAGCATTCCTGCGGTGAGCCCCTTGCGCTGGACGATCTGCCTCACGACCTTGTCCTGGAGTTCGCTCGGCAGTTTCTCAAATGCCTGGTCGACGAGCGAGCTCGTGCCCCTGCCGCCGGTCGCAGAGCGGAGGTCTGAGCTCCAGCCCAGCATTTCCTGGACTGGCAGCTTGGCTTTGACCACGACTTGGGTGCCTTCTTGGATGTCAATGACCTGTCCGCGCTTGTTCATCACCAGCCGCGTCACTTCTCCCATGTACTCGACAGGAGCTTCGATGAGATGGGTCTGCATGGGCTCGAAAATCGCCGGGCCTGCGCCCATCATAGACAATTTGATGCATTCGCGCACTGCAGGATACATCTGCGCAGGACCGCGGTGGATCGCGTCTTCGTGGAGTTTCAGGTCGGTCATGACGACTTTGATACCAAAGCACGGCTCACGCGCAAGGGGTCCTCCGTCCATGACTTGTTCGAAACCGTCCAAGAGCAATTCCATGACTTCGCCGATCTGGACGATTCCCTTGGTCTTGTCGATAAACAGGTTGCCCTTGTAGATGTTCTTGACCGCGAGCGCGGTGTCATTTTCATAGCCGACTTCCACGAGCGAGTCGCGGATCGCGAGGTCCTTTTTCTTGATGCGGCCTTCGGGAAGCTCGCCGTTCTTGATGAGCTCGCGCACGTGCGGTTCCAAAGGTTCGACATAGACGTAGACCTTGTTGTGCTTGTTGGGTGACTTGCCTTCTGCTTCAGGTCCGCGCTTGTTAACGGTCTCGCGGA
>CAYYLN010000008.1:4522-9438 GCA_964472615.1 uncultured Methanosarcinales archaeon | reverse complement strand
TCCCAGGGTAAAAGGTCATATTTTACCAGCCCGGTCTTCACCTCAACTTTTTTCTCGGTCTTGATGCGGTTCTCGATGATTTCCAAATGCAACTCGCCCATGCCGTGCAGGAGGTTCTCTCCTGTTTCTTGGTTGATCTCGATCTTGACCGAAGGGTCTTCCTTGGCGACCTTGCGGAGCACTTCGACGAGCTTGGACAGGTCTTGCGGCTTTGCGGGCTCGATGGCCTTGGTGATGACGGGTTCAAAGATGTGTTTGAGTTCCTCGAATGGCTGCTCAGGCGTTTCTGTGATTGTCTCGCCTGCATTTGCTGAAATGCCTGCGAGCGCAAGGACGTTTCCTGCCGGCACTTCACCGATGATTTCGGGCTTGATGCCTTGGTACATCATGACTTGGGCGACGCGCTGCTGCTGCTTTGCCATGTTAAGATAGACAGGCATTCCTTCCTTGATGGTTCCTGAGTACAGGCGTCCAGCAGAGATTTCGCGCCCGGATTTCGGGTCGATCAGGATGCGTGTGACGCAGAATGCGACCTTGCCGTTGCGGTTGCAGCTCAACAGGTCCTTGCCGAACTGGCTTTCGAGGTCACCGCGCCAGATGCGCGGAATGCGATACTTCTGCGCCTCAATCGGGTTGGGCAGGTGCTTGGTGGCCATGTCGAGCGCGACTTCGTGCAACGGACAGTTCTTCCAGGTCCAATCCTGGCGTTGCTGCGCGGTCATCTCCTGGTACATCTTGAGGATGTCCTTGAAGGAGATGTTCTTCTTCTTCATGAACGGAACTGACAATGCCCAGTTCTCGCGCGCAGAGCCGAACGCGACCGAGCCGTTCGCGATGTCTACTTGCCACTTCTTCTTGAATTCTGACTCGGCAATGCTCTCGATGAGCTTGTTGAACTCGAGCACGATCTTGAGAAAGCGCTCCTGCATTTGTTCTGGTGTGAACTGCAGTTCGGTGATGAGCCGGTCGACCTTGTTGATGAACAGGATTGGCTTGACGCGCTCGCGCAATGCCTGCTTCAAGACCGTCTCGGTTTGCGGCATGATGCCTTCTGAAGCGCACACGAGCACGATAGTGCCGTCAATGGCCCTCATCGCCCTAGTGACATTCCCGCCGAAGTCAATGTGGCCCGGCGTGTCGATAAGATTGATCAGGTATTCTTGGTCATCGAATGCGTGGACCATGGATACGTTGGCTGCGTCCACGGTCATCAAACGTTCCTGTTCGTCTGAGTGCTGCCAGGTCGCCATGCCCTTCTCCAGCGAGCCTGCAGCGACTTCAGACATAAGCCCCGCGGCAGCAAGCAGGTTGTCCGTGAATGCGGTCTTGCCGTGGTGGATGTGCGCGCTCGTGCAGATGTTGCGGATGTTCTGCTGCTTGTCCGACAAACGCTTCATCTTTTGCAGTTGTGTCTCTTTTTCTGCCATTGCCCATCACTTTTCTGGTGCAAGAATGTGGATATCATGCACCGTCTTGTAGGAATGCAATTCTTTGGGTGCGAACCAGAGCGCGATCTCATGCTCCGCGTCCTTCTTGTTGCTGGATGCATGGATGAGGTTCTTGATCGCGATGTCGTGGTTGTCTGCCCATTCGTAGCTGTGGTGGGCATAGTCCCCGCGGATCGTACCTGGCAATGCCGTCCGGGGCTCGGTGCCGCCTACGATCTTGCGCGTGATCTCGATGGCATTCACTCCTTCAAGGCAGAGCGCGATGACCGGTCCTTCCTGGAGGAATTGGATGAGCTTGTTGCGCACGAATTCTCCCCTGCGTACGGCAATGTCTTCGGTGTAGTGCTTCTTGGCGAATTCGGCGTCAGACCAGACCATCTTCATGCCGACGATCTTGAGGCCTGCCTTTTCGAAGCGGGTAGTGATCTCTCCGCAAATGCATCGCTGCACTGCGTCA
This sequence comes from uncultured Methanosarcinales archaeon, assembly GCA_964472615.1. Classification (GTDB taxonomy): domain Archaea; phylum Nanobdellota; class Nanobdellia; order Woesearchaeales; family ARS49; genus JAWAAW01. Next base: position 7,533 of record CAYYLN010000008.1, on the reverse strand, counting down.
GGCTTCAAGAGGGCAAGCGTCCGCTCAATCATTTCTTTTCCTCTTTGGCTGCGGTCTTGGCGTGCCTTTTCTCACGCGCGAACTCAAGCGTCCAGCGCGTGGTGCGCGGCTTGTGATCGAATTTGAGCACGTGCTTCTCGCACTTGCCTGAGCAGAAGAGGAACATGCGTCCGTCGTTCTTGACGAACATGAGTCCGGTGCCGGGCTCGATGAGCCGCCTGCAGAAGGAGCAGCGTGCCATTTACGCGCCTCCCCTGCCGCCCTTGTTCATCGGCCGTGCCTCGATTTCTGTCTCGCGGAGCATGAGGATGTCGTCTTTTTGCACCGGTCCCTTGACATTGCGCCGCATGACCTTGTCCTTGTCGCGCCCGTCAAGGACGCGGACGCGGACTTGTATTGCTTCGCCACGCATCCCTGTCCTGCCAATGATCTCTTCGACGCGCGCAGGTGTTGCTATCGTGAACCTGATTGCGCCTTCTGCCGGCTTGGGTGCAGGTGCGGTTGGCTGCGCTTCCCTGATTTTCGGTTTCGCATCGCCCATCTTCTCATACCTTCAGTTCTTTGATGATATTCTTTGCTTCGCCTTCTGCGATGATCGCGACCGCTCCGGTCGGGACCTTGATGCCTGCGGCTGCGCCGAGCTCTTCCTTGCTCGTGACCTCGATGCACGGGATTCCCTTCTCCTTCGCGAGAAGGGGCAGGTGCATCACGACTTCTGCAGGCTGCACGTCCTTTGCGTACACCACGAGCTTTGCCGTGCCGCGCTCGAGCGCCTTGGTTGCCTCGTTCGTGCCTTTCTTGATCTTGCCTGTGCTGCGTGCGAGTTCGATTGCTTCAAGAGCCTTTTCCGCATTTCCTTTTTCTGCCATAGGATCCTCCACCCGAAACGGTGAGGATGAGAATCACAACCTCACTCCGCCCGTATCCGAGCGTCATCGTTTCATCGGTTACGTGCAGAAATCAAGGGTCGGTTTATAAAGCTTTCGAGAGCCGAGTTCTCGAAAGCTCGTCGAATTTGTTCGACGTTGATTATGGTTGGGGTCATTTCTTCCGCTTTTGCTGCGCATGCGCTTTGTGAAACTGCTGCATTTGTTTGACTGCGGTGATGTGGGTTTTAACTATCGCGTTGGAAGAATGCGAGGCTCCGTAAGAAAGCTTGCGTGTCAAAATCCTTCCATTCGTCCTGCGAGAAGTGGATGATCGCGTTCGTCGAATCCCAGAGCAGGACACCATGTGTCGTGCGCGCCGGTTTCGGGTAAATGATCAGGTTTGGCGGCAGGAGCGTGGAGACCAGCATGGCTTCCTTGAGTGTCTCTTTGGTGATCTGTTCTGGCGCAAGCTTGCCGAGCTGGACGTGCTTTGCCACGAGCTTTGCGCCATCAACAATGTCCTCCTGGCCATCGTACTGCACGCAGATATTCACGAAATGCCGGTCATACTCACTGGTTGCAGAGATGACGTGCTTGATCGGCTCCAGCGCCCGTTCAGGAAGCTCGTACCATTTGCCGAGCACGCTGACCTTGATCTGGTTCTGGTCAAGCATGGATTCGTGCAGGAGCGCAGTGAACAGGGTGACGATGGCGTCCACCTCGCCATCGGCCTCATGTGAAGGGAAGTGGAGCGTGAGCATGGGGATCTTGAGCGCAACGATGAGCGTGATGAGTTCCATGATGTTGCGCACCGTGGTCTCGGGAGGAATAGGCTCAGGAGAAATCAATGCGATGGCCACGTGTGTGGGCAAGGGCTGCGGGCTCAGGGATGTTTCTTTCACAGCGCGCTTCAATCAGTAATTATTTATATAGGTTCTGCGCGGATTGCGCTATGCTCGAACCGGTGCTGTTCTCGATCGCGTTCGTCATCCTGAGTATCGCCGCGTACACAGATATCCGCACGCGTGAGGTGCCTGATTGGTTGAACTTCGCAGGCATCATTGCAGGGCTCGGCCTCCGGGGTGTGTGGAGCATTTCGACCGGTGACTGGGGCATCGTGGGTGCAGGCGCGCTCGGCTTCATCGTGTTTTTCGTGATCGCGGTCCTGATGTATTATACGGGTCAGTGGGGTGGTGGCGATAGCAAGCTCTTGATGGCAATGGGTGCTTTGCTGGGTATGGAGCTTTCGTTGCAGCACCCTGCAATCATGTTCTTAATGTGGGCATTGCTGGCAGGTGCGTGCTATGGTCTCCTCTGGAGCGCCGTGCTCGCCATGAGAAACAGAACTGTATTCATTAGCACCTACACGAAATTCGCTAGAGCATTCCGCTGGCTGCATGTTCCGGTCTTGGGTGTCTTCGTGCTCGGGCTGGCATTCGCCATTGCAACGAACGATGCAGTGTTGCGCATCCTGAGCCTTGTGCTCGCGTTGGTAGTGCCGGTGTTGTCCTATGTCGCGCTCGGTATCAAGGTCGTCGAGCATTGTTGCATGATCAAGAAGCGCACTCCTGACCAGCTCACCGAAGGTGACTGGATATCCAAGCAGGTCACTTACAAAGGCAGGTATCTCTGCGGTCCCAAGGACATCGGCATCACCAAGGAGAAAATCAGGGAGCTCAAGAAGCTCAACATCAAGACAGTGTTTGTCAAGGAAGGAATCCCGTTCACACCCACATTCCTGATCGGATTCGCGCTGAGCGTATGGCTGGGAAGCCCGCTGAAGTGGTTCTTCTAACGTTCTGTTTTCCGAATGCCTTGAACTACTCAAATGTTGCCATGCATTCTACCCCCATTATCTACCCCCATTAATTACTACTCTTGAGTACGGTGAGCTTGTATATTCATTTTTCGCAGCATCACGGCAGCCGTTCTAATTGCTTCAGGAGATAATTGATTTCGTCTTTTTCTTCTTTCACTTCTTCAACGTTCGTGGTGATCTCCTTGGGCTTGGGCTTCTCTTGCTCAAATATGCCAATGCATTTTGCCTCTTCTTTCAGCTTGAGCTCGACCGTGCTCATCTCCTCATCAGAAAGCTGTTTGGGCTGCCATGCGAAGTCCATGCCGTCATTCTGGCGTCGTGGA
>CAYYLN010000008.1:0-4512 GCA_964472615.1 uncultured Methanosarcinales archaeon | reverse complement strand
GTTTTGTCCTGCGGCGATGCCGTTGTTGACGATGATGTTCGTGCCCTCAGCGCCGAGCGTCTCGAACACCGCGATGGAGACCTTGTTCGCCTTGTCAAAGAGCTTGCCGATGATGAAATCAGGAATTTGTTCAAGGATGGCTGCATGCTGTTTGGGCACGAGGATGACGTGGCCGGCAGTCGCGGGCTTGGGCGCGAGGAGCAGTGCCGTCTGTTCGTCTTCAAACAGCAGGCCTTGCTTGCTCGTGACGAGGTCGCAGATCGTGCAGCTCATGAGCCACCAGTGAAGAGTTTCGCAATCTCGTCCAGGTTCGTGCCTTTCGCTGGTTTTTTGGGAGTTTTCTTTTTCTCCGCAGGTTTCCTCTCCGGCGCTTCCTTTTTGGCAGTTGCCTCTTTTGCCTCTTCGTGCGGCACTTGTTCTTCTTCGTGTGTTTCAGGTTCGTCCTCGACGTTCAGCCCGAGCGCTTTTGCCAACGCCTTCTTCAGCAGATGCTGGAGTTTCTTCGCATCAGTCGGACTCAATTCCCGTTCAGGAATCGAGAATCCGATCTGGTCCCCTTCGACGCGCGGGATGACGTGCATCATGAAGTGTTGTGCGCGTTGTCCTGCAACGACGCCATTCGCGATAAAGATATTTGTTCCTTGGACTTTTAATGCCCTGAGCTGGGCGTGCGAGATGCCTTTGGCAACCATGCCGATGTGTTGCAGGATGTCTTCAGGAATTTGCGGCATGATCACGTAATGTTCTTTGGGGATGATGAGGACATGGCCGGGATTTGCCGGATTAATGTCAAGCACGGCAACCACTTTTTCGTCTTCATAGACCTTCTTGCTCGCGACGCGTCCGGCTGCGATGTGGCAGAAAACGCACTGTTGTTTGGACAATTGCGCGAGTTCTTCCGGCGAGGAGTGTTGTTCTTCGGCCATGGTGTTTTCGAGTGATGCGGGGTATATATGTTTTATCAAAACCGCATTGTGTCAAAGACGAAGCTTCCGCTATATTTATAAATGAGTTTGACTCGGGAAGACAAAAAGAGGTGCACATGGCGTTCCTATCCAACAAGCGTGGTGTTTCTCCCCTGGTTGCAACGATCTTGTTGATTGCGCTTTCGGTCGGTATGGGCGTTGCCGTCATGAGTTGGGGTGAGGACTACATTGAGGAGAAGGCAGAATTCGTGCAGGGCGTGCAGGAAGCGCCCACGACGTGCGATCTGGTCTCGTTTTCTATCATTCAACTAAAAGGGGTGCAGCAGTTCTGCCAGGGCGGGAACATGATCAAGGCATTGATTGATAACGGCCCTGATGCGGACATTGCTGATTTCCATGCGCGGGTCGTTGCTGAGAAAGGCGTTTCTGTCCAGGAGAGCGTGCTGGCGCAGCTTTTGCCGCGCGGCAGCGCGACGCCGATCACGTTCTCGATCGGCGATGTGGGGGTCGTGCAACAGGTCAAGCTGACGCCGAAGCTGAAGAATGGCAAGCAGATTCTCTGCAGCAAGCAGGCATTGATCATTGAGAATATCCAGCAGTGCTAGGCGCCAAGCCAAGCGCGGATGTTGTCGTTGAGCGCACGGCGCAGGATTTTTTTGGGTGTTTCTGCCTTGGCAAGTGCGTGTTCATTCGTCGCAATGCCGCTGGCTTGGTTGCATTGGTTCAGCCTGCACAGGTCGCCCTCCAGTTTCTTGTTGATGAATTGGAAGACGTTGCCCGCAGCATTGATTGCCTGCACTGGTTTCGTGATGCTGATGTCCATGCTCTTCTCAACAATCACGCCTGAGGAATCGATGATCTTGATGCCGATGAGGTTGCGCAGCAGGCTTGCGTCAAGGATGGTGATGTCCTGCGAATTCTTGATCAGGATGCCGACGTCATAATTGGCGATCTGGCAGTTCTTGATCGTGATGTGCTTGCGGCCCTGGATGGTGATTCCTGCATTCTTGAAGTTGCCTTTGAGCACTCCGGTGCCGCAGTCGAGGATGATGCTGTCTGCGGTTATGCTGATGCCCGCAGAATAATAATTATCTGCGCACAAGCGTGTTGACTGGTCGATCCGCGGCGGATCAAGCGAATGCGTGCACGTTCTGCTGGCGGCCAAGACTGGTGGCACGAGCAGGAGAACCATCAGCAGAACAGCGCATAATCTTGACGACACCCAGCACACCTCTTTTTCGGAAGAAAAAGAGACCCGCCGACCGCAGGCGCTGCCTCTTTTTCAGCATTTCACGGGCGCGTCTCCTATATATTAGTTTCGTGTGTGTGCGTGGTGATGTTGAAACGCGAGAAAACCGGTCAGGTATGCGATCACGAACACGAGTGTCATGACCCAGAAGCGTGTTTTTTCAGGAAGCAGGTCCATAAATGATGCGGTCGTACGTGCGGGTGCCTGGTGTTTTTGGGGTTGCGTCGTTGCTGGTTCTGTGGGAAGTGCGACTTGGACAGATGCAGGCGGTTCTGATGCGAGTTTGGGGTATTCAGTGACCGGTTCCAGTTCAGGAGCAGGGGCCGGACAGTCCTTGTCGTTCTCGTACGTGCAGCTTGGGCTGCAGTAGAAATCATTGTCTGCGCACGCGTTCATCGGCCCGGGCTGGTTGCACAGGTTGACCTCGCAAAAGTCGCGGTCGAGTTCCTTGTTCGTGATCCAGAACGAGTTGAATTTTGAAGCGAGCGCGCTCACCGGCTTGAGAATGGACTTGTCCGCATTGCTCTCAAAGCGGTTCTCGAACGCCTGGAGCATCCGCACGCCGACCTTATTCTTGAGCAACGCATTCTGGATGATGGTGTTGCGGTTTCCTTCCTTCACGTACACGCCTGCGTCGTAATTGAGGATGTTGCAGTTCTTGACCGTGACGCCGCTGGCATGATCGATGATGATGCCCTGGCCATCCTGCAGGCCGGTGCCACGGATGATTGCGCCATTACAGTCAAGCGTGACGCCGTCGGTCTTGATAGTGATGCCGCTCGGCACATCGAATGCCTTGTTGCAGAGCACGGTGTCCTTGGTGACCAGCATCCCGTCAAAAGCCCACGCGCATTCATCAGCAAATGCCGCGGGAGCAAACACGGTTAGCAGCACAAGCGCGCCAGTCAACCAGCGTATGATCTTCTTCATGGGTACCTCCTGCTCTCAATAAAGACGACAATGGTCGGCAGATAGATAAGCACGAGGACGAAGATGAGGATGAAGGTGAGCGTGTTGAACTGGCCTTCGAGAATCCGCAGGAGCACATAGGCGAACGGCAAGGCGAGCAATGGCTCAAAGAAATCATGGTAGGTATATTTCTTGCGCGAGAGATACCTTAAAAACCCTCTTTTTTCAGGCATGTGCGGATCGTGCGCTTTTCAGGATAAAAATATATCGGAAAGCTGAAGCCTTCCGATAATGACCAAGAGCCGAGAACTCTTGGCAACATTACGGTCAAACCAGGTAGAGATCGATGTAGTGTTCTTGGGACACGAGCGTGTCGTCTTGCCAGACTTCGACACGGAGCGGCATCTGAGAAGCATCATCCACCCAAAGGTTTGTCTTGTGTTGCGCGTCCTTAAGGTCAGTGAAGCGGTAGAGGGTGGTTGTTCGTTTTCCGATGTGGCTGCCAGGCTCGATCTCGTAGGGTGTCCGGAAGAGGAAGTCTTTGAGCCATTCGGGCGGTAGGCGCATGGCGAACGCATCATAGGGAACATCAAAGGTCATGCCGATGATCGCATCACAGGGAGTATTGTATCCTTCTTTCACGAGCTGCTCCGGGGGAACGCATTGTCCACGTGCGTTCTTGTTCACCACATCAAGATGGATGGTGTTCATGAGTATCTGCTGGCGCCGTCCTGCGATTTCCCTGATGCCAAAATCATAATCGTTCACGAGTTTGCGAGTCACGCGTTCAGGTGTGACCGTGACCTCATCGCCCGCATACAGGAAGCGGTAGTTCGTGACCGCGTTGGCAGCGTCGTACACGTCATTCACGATCGTGCGCTTGAGCTTGCCTGATTGTTCTGCGGTCTCGCGCGATTGTGCAACAGATTCTTCGTATTCCTGCTGCTTCTGTTGTTCGATGTCTGCTTTGAAATCAATGGTGTCGCAGAGGCCATTCTCATTCAGGTCTCGACAACAGCCGCTATCAGAAACAATCTCAGGCCACGCGCATGGCGTTGTTTGATTGGGTTGCGGCTGTTGCGGAGTCGTGCAACTGGCGAGCATGATCAATGCGGCAAGGATGAGCCACGTGCGCATATCATGTCCTCTTTTTGAACCCGATTGCAGCAGCATTGATGCAATACCGTTTTCCCGTGGGTTTGGGTCCGTCATCAAACACGTGTCCGAGGTGTCCGCCGCATTTCTTGCACACGACTTCGATGCGACGCATGCCCTGGCTGAAGTCATCCTTGAGCTCCACGCTGTCTATCTGCTTGCGCCAGGTGATCGCGTCCCCGAGAGCGACCACGGAGTTGGGTTTGATGACCCGCTCGATGCTGAACTTCCAATCGGCGCCGGTGAGGTCGGTGCCATCGTGGAACTTGATCC
>CAYYLN010000007.1:18954-21223 GCA_964472615.1 uncultured Methanosarcinales archaeon | reverse complement strand
AGCTTATTGCTTGCCGTGGGTCATCAGTGCTTACGGATCACGTAGAAAATCTCATTCGGAATGGTGAAGCTCGTATGCTTGTAGCCCAGTCGTGCCAACATCTTCTCAAACCACGCACGTCGTGGAACGCGCATGGACCTGCCACTGATTTTCAACGTCGGAAAACTCACCACGAGCCAGGACGCAGGAAGCGCTTGCAGGAGGTGTTCGCTGACCGCATGGCCGCCCTTCTGGTCGATCAGATCAAGCACCTTGAACAGAAACGCGACGTCTGCTTGGGGAAGTTTCTTGATCTGGTTCATGCCGCGCACGTCCATGATCCTGCACTCGCCATCCATGCCCACGATCGAGAAATAGTGCTCGAGGAGCAGGCAGAGCGCGCGATTGATGTCCACGCAGATATAGGTTGCATTCCGGTCAGGATATGCGAGCGGGTTGAGGCCGCAGCCGATGTCCAGCACCACGTTCGGCCTGCCGATCAGTGCGAAGATCCTCTCATAGACCTGCGTCGAGAACGGCAAACGTTCTTGCGTTGAGGCATGCGTGGCGAGCATATGCGTGATGATCTCCTCGCGTTGCCCAGGCGCCGTGCTCTGACGGAGTTCTGCAAGGAGCGCTTCGCGATGGCGCGGATCCCCTTCGTACAGCCCGATATTTCTTCTCAGGACCGCGCGGACCGCCTTGACGAGGCTCTTGTATGCTGCACTTCGGATGCTGAGCGTGTCCAGCTGCTTTGCCAGCTTCGGGTTCTTCGTGAGCTCTTTCTCAAGGATCGTCTTGACAAACGCGTGCTCAATGCCACTCAGTTCCTTCTTTGTAAGAATGTCATGGATGACGTCTTCGCGCGTCGGCATGAGGTTGCGCGAAGTGCCTGTGCTTTTAAACTTTATTCAGCTTGAACACCGGCTTGACGATGGGTTTGAGTTGCTGCACTTTCTGGCGGTGGTTCAGCTTGCGGACACGCGCCTGCTCCAGACTGATCAGCCGACGACATTCCACACACCATTTTCGCATCGGAGAAAAACTGCGCACGTCTGCGCCACATCGTTTACACGTCGTCATTCAACCACCTTCCCTCAGAGAGGACCGGGGTCTTTATTAAGTTTCGGAATTCATAGCTACTTAGGAGTAGTAATTTATTGTGCTTTTTCTGTCGATACTTTTATAAATTTGGCCTGGCTGAGAGCCATCCACGGAGACGCCATGGATGATCCTCGACAGGATCCAACTTCTGAACCACATCTTTTAGGGGGAAACATCGAACTTTCCGGGTTCCGCACGCTCGATGGTGGCTCGATGATCGTGCTCAAGAAGATCATTGGCAATTACGTGCGCAAGTTCGCCGACAACCACCAGAGCGAAAAGCTTCATCTTCACTTGGCGCGCGAGAGCGACACGTATGCTCTTACCGGTTCGGTGCACATCAAAGGTCAGGCAATTACCGCGACCCACGCAGACAAGAACGTCTTCTTCGTCGTCGATACTGTGCTCAAGAAGCTCGAGGGCCAGCTGCGCGCATCACAATAAGATTTATAAATCAGGCTTCCGCCGGCGTGCCTATGTCTTTTCAGGACCAACTCCAGGCATTTCTGAACAAGGAGCTCAAGACCGAAATCACGCTCGAGGTCCCTCCTGACCCCGCACTCGGCGATTTCGCGCTGCCGTGCTTTCTGCTCGTGAAACAACTCAAGAAAGCGCCACCCCTCATCGCGCAAGAGCTCGCAGCAAAACTCAAAAAACCAGCATTTGTCGAACGCATCGAAGCCCATGGGCCGTATGTGAATTTCTTCCTGAAAAAGAATATGCTCGCAGAAAAAACCCTGCTCGATATTGAATACCAGAAAGAGAAGTACGGCGCAAGCATGAAAGGAAAAGGCAAGACGATCGTCATCGACTTTTCCAGCCCGAACATCGGCAAGCCATTCCACTTCGGCCATTTGCGCAGCACCGTGGTCGGCAATGCCTTGCACAAACTGTACGCCTCGCAGGGTTACACGGTCGTGCGCGTCAACCATCTTGGTGACTGGGGGACCCAGTTCGGCGCGCTCATGTATTCCTATCTCACCTGGGGCGACAAGAAAAAACTCGACGCGTGTCCAATCAAGCACCTGGTCGAGCTATATGTCCGGTTCCATGCCGAAGCCGCGCAGAACCCTGCACTTGATGATGAGGCACGCACATGGTTCAAGAAGCTCGAAGACAAAAACAGCGAAGCCACGAAACTCTGGGCAAAATTCAAGGCAGCGTCGCTTGACGAATTCAAGCGCAT
>CAYYLN010000007.1:16044-18944 GCA_964472615.1 uncultured Methanosarcinales archaeon | reverse complement strand
AGCGCATCTACGCCATCCTGGGCGTCGCATTTGATTCCTATGATGGCGAAGCATTCTACAACGACAAGATCGACGCTGCCATTGCGCTCTGCGAGAAGAAAAAACTCACGATGATGAGCGAAGGAGCGCTCGTCGTCCCGCTCAAGGGCTTTGAGGTTCCGGTAATGCTGCGCAAGAAAGACGAGGCAAGCACGTATGCCGCACGCGACCTCGCGGCATTGTTTTACCGGATCACGACCTACAAGCCTGACCGGATCATCTATGTGGTCGGCCGTGAGCAGTGTTTGCATTTCCAACAACTCTTTGCGCTCGCACAACTCTTCAAGCAGGACCGGCTCGCCCACATCGACTTCGGCTTCTACCTGTCACCGGACGGCGGCAAGATGGCAACGCGCAAAGGCAAGGCGATCTTCATGGAAGACGTGATCAACGAAACCATCGCGCTCGCCACGAAGACAATCAACGAGAAGAATCCCCTGCTCAAGAACAAAGACGAGGTCGCCCGGGCAGTCGCAGTCGGAGCGCTCTTCTTCGGCGACCTGATGAATGACCGCAACAAGGACATCATCTTTGACATCAATCGCTTCCTGGACTTTGAAGGCGACACCGGTCCGTACCTGCAGTACACGTATGCACGCGCCAGCTCGATCATCCGCAAGGCAAAAGAAAAGAAGCTCATGGTCACGACCAAGGTGAAGTTTGATGCACTCACTGAACCGACCGAGCAACACGTGATCACGCTCTTGTCCGAGTTCCCACGACACGTTGCTGCAGCCTTGCGCGAACACAAACCCCACATCCTCGCACAATACCTGTTGCTCGTCGGCAGAGCATTCAACGAATTCTATCACGCATGTCCGGCGCTCAAGGAGACTGACCTCGAGAAACAGAAAGCACGATTGCTGCTCATCGATTGCGTGCGTACCGTCCTGAGAAACGGTCTCGGACTGCTCGGCATCACTGCGCCTGAGGAGATGTAGCAGGTTGCGGAGCGAATGAGAGCACTTTGCCGGTGAGTGTTTTTCTTAGAGGATTAATGATTTTCACGCGCACCCGCGCCCCTTCCACGATTTTTCCCGTGAGTGTTCCGTAGTGCCCGCGTCGCTTGGCCAACCATTGAGAAAGCGGCGTGCTGAACAGATGCATGGTATCCGGCTTGTCTTGTTCCTTTAAGTGAATGCCGGTGATCGTGTATTGCGTCTCCTGCGCGAGATCGCCTTCCAGCGCGATGCTGCAAATACCATGGTAGGCGCTGTCTGCGTCCTGTTTGCCATACCCGACCGTTACGATGTATTTGCAGTACACCACATCCCATCGTATGGAACAATCTTTAAAAACCTTCGCACAAGGTGTCAATCGGCGAATCTCTGATGAGGTTAACGGATGCTCATCTTCTCGCGGATCACCGAAAAGCTTTTATAGAATACACACTTTTTTTCACTCTCAAGGGAAAAAACCATGGGGCGCATCAAGACACAGATGATCAAGCGCTTGACGCTGCAATTGGTCAAGCAGCACAAAACACTCTTCTCAAAAGACTACGTCGCGAACAAAAAACTTGTGGAACAGCTCCTGACCAGTCCCAGCAAGAAAATCAGGAACACGGTCGCAGGCTATGTCACGCGACTCATGCAGCGACAGGAAGAGTAAACAGCCAAGTGTGGGGGGTGGCAGCGGTGGAAGAGAATTCCATCTTCATCGGCAACAAGCCATTCATGAACTACGTCACCGGCGTGGTCATGCAGTTCACGACCAAAGGAGCTTCTGAAGTCGTGGTGAAAGCCCGCGGCAAATTCATTTCTCGCGCGGTTGATGTCGCCGAAGTCTCTGCCAAGCGTTTCCTCCAAGGCGGCATCGCCATCAGAGGAATCAAGGTGGATTCTGAAGAATTCAAGAATCAGGAAGGCAGAACCGTGCGCGTGAGCACGATCGAGATCACGCTGGCAAAACCCATGCCGCAATCATCTGCTTGAACAAGGTTCGAAAATACTATTTCGACACCTGGCCAACGAACGCGTTGACCAAGATTTAAATACCCTTCATCTTCTTTCTTACTGCGGACCCGTAGTTTAGCTTGGACATGTCGAAAACCCGTGTTTTCGAGCAACTTGTTGACCGCGGTCAACAAGTGAATTCGGGGCGTCGGACCCCAAGACCTGGGGTCATCCAGGCAACGGCAAGTGCCTCCGTAGTTTAGCTTGGATAGAATTCGGGGCTTCGGACCCCGAGACATGGGTTCAAATCCCATCGGAGGCGTTGCCTGGAACTTGACAATCGCCCTGCGATTGGTCAAGTAATCCCAGCGGGTCCGTGCTCAGATTCGGGGATATGGGTTAACTTGGCTAGACTACCTGGTTTGGGACCAGGTGATCCCGGTTCAAATCCGGGTATCCCCATGAACGAAGCGAATGTGATGCCCGGGCTCACCGACACGCAGTCGGGGTTGTCCGTGTATTCCCATGTGTCATTCGATAACTTCTTCTCAGAATCGGGTGCCTACGGCACAGTGACCATCCATAGAACTGTCTCAAGGCGATGATTTCTGCACGTAGAACCGCGAGCCAAGCACATTGACGCCTCGCGTTTCTTGATAAAATCTTGGATCTTTGCCTCTGGTTGTTTCTTTGTAGGACCGATACGTCACGTACGGATAACCTGTGTACAAGGTCGGTGTGACTGCGCCTATCGTTTGTCCAATATCAAGCACTTCATGACCGTCAATCTGGTATGAGGTGCGGTAATACACGCGACGGACAGGGGATTTCTGGACGCGAAGCTTCAGGCGATTACGCGGATCAGCCAGGATTTTCGCAGCATCAAGAACTCTACCACCGTCAGAACCAGTAATGACGATATGTTGGTATTCATCTTCGATCAACTGAATAAAGCCTTGATCGGAA
>CAYYLN010000007.1:7472-16034 GCA_964472615.1 uncultured Methanosarcinales archaeon | reverse complement strand
TGCGCACTGTGCTTGCGGGATATCCAAGAGCTCCCGGACACGGGCATTCGAGCACGGCGTGCCGATCACGATCTCATCACCCTCAGAGACATCGTGGTCGCTAATGATGATGGTCGCAGGCACGGGCTCAGCACGATAACGGTAATACTGCAACGGCATTCCCCGCGGCGTCTGCTTCCCTGCCTTGGGAAGATGGCTCACGATCAGGTTGGTGGCAGTTATCTCAGCAGGATCGCGCTGCGATCCTTTCACGATTGTCGCAGTGAACTCGCCATCTTCAAAGAACATCACAGGATAGTCGGCGATGAGGTATGCAGAGGCAGGACCGAGGAGCACGAGTGCGACGAGTACCCACATCCACCCCTTTTGCGTCATCATTTTTGCTTGTTCCGTCCTCGTCCCTGCACTTTCTCCAGACGCGTGAAAATACCCTGCCAATCAGGATTGCCTTCCTTGTAGCCCTCAAGCGCTGCAGCGATGCAATGCTCATACAACTCATGATGCTTGGACTCGAGCGCGCGGTCAAGCAGGTGCAGGTCAACTGCCTTGTCCTCTGCCTTGGTCGAGACAAAGCTCAATCCAAAATCAATGAAGTGCACTTCACCATTGCAGTAGATCATATTCGATGTCGTCAAATCACCATGGATGATATGGTTCGCATGGAGGATACCGACCTTGCGGCCGATCTCCTTGCTGAGTTCAATTGGCTTCTCGTGGAGGATTTCCTTGACTTGCGGGCCAATCAGAAAATCCATGACGATGCGCATGTTCTTGTCATCCATCTTCTGCATACGCGGAGCAGGGAAGCTGAGCTGTTGCAACTTCTCAAGTGTTTTCGCCTCGCGGCGTGTGCGCGCCTTGCGCAGTTTCTCATCTAAGACCGGAACGCGATACTCCTTGGCAACGCGTTCCTTCACGACCATGTTTTCCTGTCTGTGCAGGACTGCTTCTGCTCCTTGTGCGAGAATCATACGCTGATTAGGGCGAAGAACTCTTTTAAACCTTTGCCTTACTGTACTTCTGTTTTCTTGCAGCGTCGCTTTCCACCAGATTCCGTGAGCGGCATGAACTCCCTCACTTCACCTGACAATTCAACACGATACGTTCTGAACGCTTCCATCCACTCCTGAGGAGACGCGTTTCCTACTGCCTGATCATGCTGTTCCAGAAGCTGGAGTGTTATTTGTCTTCGTTGGTTCTTGTTCCAGAAATACGTTCCTCCCATGAAGAACGAGGTCGCGGCCAAAAAAGAGCTGCCGGTCAACTTACTGCACCCTTGCGTGAACCATGCATACATGCATAGTCCTGCTGCGACAACTGTTCCAAGGCTCGTGAAGTAATTGACGATTCTCCCGCCCTCAATATCGTCATCGTACATTTCCATTGCTTTCTTCGCGAGTTCCACAGTCTGCCGTTGGAAGTACGGCAGTCGTTCATTGAACTTATCACGTGTATCGTGGTTCGCAAGAAGATACTTCAGATTGTCGAAGTAAAGGTCACTCTGTTCGCATTCCCGTCTCGGCAATTCAGGGTCATAACACTCCAGTGTGTGCTGGGCGAGCAAGAGCACTAAGGCCCCAATGTCATCACTCACGCTCATAGAACGAAGAATTCGGCAGGTCTTTTAAAAGCTGCTGACCAAAATCATGCAGCCCCAGAGGGGGGCGCTTCTTGCGCAGGAGGCTGTTCTGCAGGCGGCTGCACTGGCGTTGCCGGTGCCGAAAGAATGTTTTTGAGCCCTTTCTCACTGGTCTCGATATGCGCGTCCCGGAGCTCGCAGACCTGCAAGGGATAGATCTTACGCAAGGTGTCCTGCAGTTCGCGCTGGAACTTGTGCGCGACCAAGTCTTTCATAAAATCGATGAACTTCAGCTTCGCCAGGGCGCGCGCAATCGTCATGCGCATCGTCCGGCGGAGATCGACGAGGACACTGCTCTTCGCCCTGCCACGCGTGATGAGCACGGGCTTGACGCGCACCGTGACATCATCCTGCGTCTTCACGACAAAGGAATCATCAACGCGCTCCCGACTGCGACGCATCATCTTGCGCACTGCAGCAGGAACAATCGAGTACCCGATCATCTTCGTGAACAACTGGTTGTTCTCGGCCTTGTGAATCTTGAAGCTGATCGCGACATTCTGGCGCTGCGGGTCGCCAGTCAAGGTCATCAGGCTGACGGTGACATGGCGGCCGATAGCCAACTGCGGGTCTTCCAAATATGTCTCGCCAATCTGCTGATTATTGAAAAGATCTGGTGCAATGACTTGCGTCCAGACCTTCTTCTTGACAATCATTGCCGCTTTGGATTGCTTTACCACCATAACAAGAGGAACAGTGAGGAAGGGGTTTATAAAAGTTTCGCGGTCGTAGACCGCGAGACCACGTCAGCTTCGCTGACGCAGGTTTCGAGCGAAGCTCTTAAATAAAAGAAGTATTTTGCCCACGTTATGCGCTTCAAAGGCAAAGTTGTCATCGTTACCGGTTCATCGCGCGGCATTGGCAAGGCAACTGCGCTCGCGTTCGCGCGCGAAGGAGCAAAAGTCGTCATTACGAGCAGGAAAAAGAAGGATTGCGATGCGGTTGTCAAGGAAATCAACAATTCCGGCAGGACATGCCTTGCGGTTGCCTGCGATGTCAGCAAGGAAAAGGATGTCAATAACCTGGTCAAGGAAACGCTCAAGAAATTCGGCAGGATTGATATTGTCGTGAATAATGCAGGTATTTACAAAGGCGGACCGATAGATAAACTGCCCGAACAAACCTGGGACGAAGTAATCGATATCAATTTGAAAGGACCATTCTTGTTGTGTAGGTGTGCAGTACCGCATCTGAAATCCGGTGCTTCGATCATCAACATTAGTTCAGTTTTAGGCGATGTTGGTGACGAAGAAACAACCGCCTACTGTGCATCAAAGGGAGGTCTGATCACATTCACAAAAGCACTTGCGCTCGAACTCGCACCGCAAAAAATACGCGTGAATGCCGTTGGTCCTGGTCCTATCAAAACAGCAATGCTTGCGATTATTGAAAATGATCTCAAGCTTAAACAAGAATTCTTAAATAAAGTGCCGCTCCATCGCTTTGGCGAGCCAGAAGAAGTTGCACATGCAGTCCTTTTTTTAGCGTCTCAAGAGGCCAGCTACATTACTGGCGCGTGCCTTTTTGTTGATGGTGGCTGGTTGGCGCGATAGATTGCGGCTTCGCAAAATATTTAAAACCTAAAATTCTCTGCCCAGCACATGGTCGATTATGGCATTGCGCAACTTGTCAAAGCACACGCTAATTTTTGGGAGGAATCACGCACCAAAAAATTGAACCTGACTGACTATGAGAGAAAGGCTTTTGATGAAGTCCGCAGAAACGTCTCTGATTTTGCACGGCGAGCAATAGAAGATCCGAAATTCCTGGTCTCACAACACGCTGAAAAACTTCGCGACGTGGCAAAAGACATTGGCGCCCCTCTTGAAGAACTTGCCGCTCTCGATATGGACTTGGAAACGAAAGCACTTCTGCGGCAGATGGCAACACCTCTGCGTCCAGGATGCCAGAGCCCTAATCAATTATACAAATACGCAGACGGCAATACGACTGCAGAAGAAAACAAACAAGTTTATGAACACTGCGCAACGTGCAGGACATGCTTGCGCGATATCTTTGAATATTACAGCACTTTCAGTGGCAAATAAGTCGTACAGTCTCAGACATCCAATTCCTTGACTTCCTTAGCGTGCCGCTGGATGAACTCACGTCTTGGTTCGACGTCCTCGCCCATCAGGATGCTGAAGATCTCATCAGCATGCACAGCATCCTCGATTGCGATCTGCTTCAGCGTCCGGTTCTCAGGATTCATCGTGGTATCCCAGAGCTGCTCTTTATTCATCTCTCCCAGGCCCTTGTAGCGCTGCACGGTGACACCATCCTCGCCAAAGTCCTTGATGAGCTTGTTGCGCTGGTCCTCAGTGTACGCATAGATTTCCTTCTTGCCCTTTGCGACGCGGAATAACGGCGGCTGCGCGAGGAAAACATGGCCGTTCTGGATGAGCTGCTGCATCTGGCGATAAAAGAACGTCAGGAGCAGACACGCGATGTGGTTGCCGTCCACGTCTGCATCAGTCATGATGATGATCTTATGATAGCGGAGCTTGCTGATATCAAATTCCTCTCCGATGCCGGTGCCGATTGCGGTGATCATCGCAGCGATTTCATTGTTCTGCAGCACTTTCACGAGTCGTGCTTTTTCGACGTTAATGATTTTTCCCTTAAGCGGAAGAATCGCTTGGAATTCTCGATTACGCCCTTGTTTGCAACTTCCACCCGCACTATC
Source organism: uncultured Methanosarcinales archaeon (assembly GCA_964472615.1). Taxonomy (GTDB): domain Archaea; phylum Nanobdellota; class Nanobdellia; order Woesearchaeales; family ARS49; genus JAWAAW01. The sequence continues at coordinate 11,709 of CAYYLN010000007.1, read as the reverse complement.
GCCTTCCACAAGGTAGAGTTCGCATTTCGCTGGCTCATTGCTTGAACAGTCTGCGAGCTTGCCCGGCAGCACGCCTGTTTCAAGAGCACCTTTCCTGCGAACAAGCTCTCGCGCTTTTCTGGCTGCTTCGCGTGCCCGTGCTGCCTCAATGCACTTGCTCACAATGGATCTGATCGCAGAAGGATTCTCTTCAAAGAACGTGCCCAGTTGCTCGCTCACCACAGAATCAACAAGACCCTTGACCTCGCTGTTGCCAAGCTTGGTCTTGGTCTGGCCCTCAAACTGCGGCTCAGGAACCTTCACGGAGATGATTGCGGTGAGTCCTTCACGGACATCATCGCTCGACAAGGTAATGTCTTTTTCAAGCAGCTTATGCTTTTCTGCATACTTGTTGATCGTGCGCGTAATTGCAGTCTTGAATCCAGACAAATGCGTGCCGCCTTCGTGCGTGTTGATGTTGTTCGCGAAGGTGAAGACGGTCTCAGAATATTCCGTGGTGTATTGCAATGCGGTCTCGACTGTGTACTTGTCCTTTTCCTTCTCGAAATAAAAGACCGGATGCAATGCCTGCTTGCCCTTGTTCAAGTGCTCGACAAAACTCTTGATACCGCCATCATACTTGAACACAGACTCTTGCTCCGTGCGCTCATCGATGAGCTTGATCTCGACGCCCTTGTTGAGGAATGCGAGCTCCCGGAGCCGGTTCGCGAGCGTGTCAAAATTCCACTCGCTCTGTTCCATGATGGTGAAGTCAGGCCTGAACTTGATCGTGGTGCCTGTGCCTTGCGCAGGTCCTGCTTCAACAACATCAGGAGTCACGGGAATGCCTTTGCGCAATTCCAAACGCACAAGCTTGCCATCACGCCTGACTTCTGCGATCAAGTGTTCAGACAAGGCGGTCGTGACCGAGATGCCCACGCCGTGCAGGCCGCCAGACACTTTGTAGACATTGCGATCAAACTTGCCGCCCGCATGCAAGACAGTCAGAACAACAAACAATGCTGACTTGTTGAACTTGGGGTGCTTGTCTGTGGGAATGCCACGGCCATTATCAATGACGCTCAGATACCCGTCCTTGTGGATGATGACCGTGACGCCCGTGCAATAGCCAGCAAGCGCCTCGTCAATGCTGTTGTCAATCGCCTCATAGGCCAAGTGGTGCATGCCGCGCACATCAGTTGAGCCGATAAACATGCCCGGCCTGCGGCGCACTGCCTCGAGGCCTTCCAGTACCTGGATTTCCTTTGCTCCATACGACGCATGCTCGTGTGCAGGTTGGTCTGCCATGGTCAAGTTATCGTCTAAAACACCCTTCACCTCTGACCAAAAGAACAGGTGCAAGGTATATAAATCTTTGCATTGAGAAATGGCGTTATGGGGCTTTAAACGCTTGAAAATAGCACTTTTGGCTTCTCGAGAACGCAGTGTTTTTCGGCAGGCGCGGAATGTTTCCAGGCCCTTTACGTATGCGTGCGTAACCCTTTCGGCACAACCGAAAGGATTCCTGTTCCTGCCGGAAACTTTACGGATTTATTGACAAAAAACTTATGAAGCGTGGCATCTTTCTTCAGTGCATGACCATCGAGTTGACACATGGCCAGTTGGAATTCAAGAGCAAAGTCTACGGTACCCTTGGTTGGGTGTTCTGGTGGCTTACGTTCCTATGGATCCTGCTGAAGGCATTAGGGGTTATTTGAATGACTGCCCTTATTGATCTTTGGCCGTTTGCCACCGCATTTTTTGCTGCAGGCGCCTTTGTCCAGCAGATGCGTAGCGATATTCAGCCGCTTAAAGAACGTGTTTCTCATCTTGAAAAAGATATGCACGAAGTCAAAGTGCACCTAAATCTTAAATAATCCTCTCGTTCTGAATATTGCTTGTCTGCCCCAGTAGGCTAGCTTGGATAGACTTCGGGGTTCCGGTCCCCGAGACCTGGGTTCAAATCCCAGCTGGGGCGTCTATTCTTCAACCATTAGAAAAGGCAGAAGAATATGGACGGTTTAAACCAATATTGGTTTTCCCTAAATCTATCTAGGATTTCGTAGTTCTGTAATGCGCTTTTCAAGATCCTGCCTTGAATATGTTGCTTTAAGAGTCCGACTCGGGTCTTTTTTTGCGCGTTCAGTTGCGATATCAGCTCTTGGAATAAGTTCGCAATAAACTCCGCCGACTACGCGGTTGAGATATTCTCCCACTACGCTGCCATCTTCTAGACGCTTGAGAATACCCTCTAGAATTCTTGGATCGGCAATGTCCCTAATAAAACCTGTATACAGAATGCCGCTCGTTCCAATAGCCGTATGATACATCATATGCATATTCATGTTTTTGTTGTATAAAAGCCTTGCGCCTTTTAAAAACGAAAAGCTTATATAAACTTTACTACTTATTAGTGGTTAAAATGTTTGACTTTACACACTTCACAGCAGAAGAACAGCGCTTCCTTGCTGAACGCTTGGAAGGCTTGTTGAAGGATGATGTTATTACAGGAATCAATACATACGCTGAGGTAATTGACCTTGACGTATGTCTGCCTTTAAGTTATCTTCATCATTCAACAAAACACGAAGCGCATCTGAAACATTTAATGCAGCAAAAGAAGCGATTAAAGCAAATCGCTGAAACCTGGAAAAAACGAGAAAAGCAAGCAATTTATCGTTGGGATCAAGCATGGCAAATTAAGCCTGAGGAAAAACAACTCGGCATTGAATTCTATATCCTAGGTACTGCTCAGAAATTTGATGCGGATGCGGTTGCCCGAGCTGAAAGATTAAGCGATATTTATTCAGGAAATGAAATGGTTGTTACCAAAGACAAAGGATACGATTTAAACTTTTCCATCGATTCACGGTTAACCCTCATCGCACTATTGAATCTCTTCCGCAAACACGCCTCACCAATCCTTCTCGATAAAGATGGACTCCCTGAAATGGATGAGCTGGACAAATCCAAACCAAACCCAGACGCAATACCTGAGGCGTATAGCGTCCCAGTCATTATTTACAAAGACCGTTTCAACCTATTGAAAGGCCCAATCAGGGGCTTTAAACCAGTACATAAAATTGCTTTTATCAGAAACAACGACGAACTGAGTTTTTACATCGATCAGGCCTGTGCACGCTTAATGAATAACTCAGCATTCCAGGAATTACGAAGTAAATTTGAAAAGGATTACGTGCAAACAACTGCATTTGGGAATACACTCTTCGTTAACTACCTTAATCAAGAAACGCAATAAGCTACCTTAATATCTCTCACCTTTTCATGCGGTATATTTAATGCTTCTGATAAAGCGATAAATGAACATTTACTTCCGTAACACAGAAGCGGCCTTGACCAAGTCCTTTGCCATGGCATCTGCGCGGTCAAGGAGAGCCTTGTCACAGATGTGGAAATTCTCATCAAAGTCATCATGATTCGTGCCGAGCGACATGGGCACCGACCACATCTTCAGTGCACGGGCGACAACCAGGAAATGGCTCAACACATTGGTCGCCCTGCTCCGACCGCCGCCCACACCACAGAACGCGGCAGGCTTTCTCGCGACAACATGCTCGTAATCAAGCAAGTCAAAGAGGTTCTTGAGCGTTCCTGACATTGAACCATGATATTCAGGTGAGCCGATCACAAACCCATCTGCCTGTTCGAGCAGCTTGCTGACCCGTTCAACCTCAGGACCATATGCCCAGCTCTCGCGGTTATCAAAAAACGGAAGCTCGACCTGTGCAAGATCAATGAGTTCAGTTTTGGCGCCATGCTTCTCGCAGGCCTTGCGCAATTCATTCACCAGTGTTAACGTGGTCGAGCCCTTGCGCTTGCTGCCGCTGACGCAGACAATCAAAACCATGCTCCATGAAGCTCTTCTGCACTTTATAATTCTTGTGCAAGAAAATGCCTATGGCTTTGTCTCACTTGCGGACACGGTCCGCAAGTTCATCGACAATCAACTGATTGTCGAGATGTGCCAGATGCACCCTCTCTTGAGAATGTGTTGTATCATGATGGTTCTTGCGTCTTCAGCTTCGGGATGACGTAATACGCGATGAACGCCGCAAGGATCGCGATGATCCAGAACAAGCGCCACGTGATCATGCCCAGCGCGGCAAGCGTCAGTGCAGCAATGAGGCTTGCTGCAGTCACTCCACTGAGTATTTTGAGCGCGTTCATATGTCGGAAACCCTCTGCGCGGAAACCATTGGCTTTAGCCTGTGGAGGAACACAGGGTTTCCGAGACTCG
>CAYYLN010000007.1:5154-7462 GCA_964472615.1 uncultured Methanosarcinales archaeon | reverse complement strand
ATTGTCGAGTTCTTCGCCAACTCGTTGGCGAGACATGCTCAAGAACCACTTGCTCATTGTTTTGTAATTGTTCACACTATTCGCCACGCCACCTGCTTTAGCGAGTGGTTCTTGACACGACCTGTTTCAGTGCAGCAATCGCGACCTCAACCTGATCCTTCTTGGGCTTCTGCGTGGTGATCTTCTGCACCCACAAACCCGGCTGCATGATTGCTTTCAGGATGATATTGTTCGGCCAGCGCGCGCTGAGCCTGAGCAGTTCATAACTCACACCTGCAATGGCCGGAATCAGCACGATACGCAACGGCACATTGACGTACCAGCGCGGATCCTTGACAAGCGAAAACACCATGATGCTCACGATGATGACAAACATCAGCAATGATGTCCCGCACCGCGGATGCACCGGACTATATCGTTGGACATTCTTGGCAACCAATGCTTTGCCTGCCTCGTGGCAGTGCACGGTCATGTGCTCGGCGCCATGATACTGGTACAATCGTCGCATGTCCTTGAACAAGCCGATGAACCAGACATATCCGATGAAAATGATGATGCGGAATGCGCCATCGATCACATTGAACAAGACTTCCCGCGTATCAGTAAAGAAGCGTGCCAGGTAATATGGTGCCAGCACAAAGAGCACAATCGCGAGCGCAAGCGACACAAGCAACGTGATGCCTGTCTCCCACGGCCTGAGACGCTCTTCCTTGCGTTCTGCCTGCTGGTCAGCGCTCCAATTCAACATCTTGATTCCGATCACGAGCATCTCTACCAAGGAAACAACGCCACGGACAAACGGCAGGCGCCCAAACCAGGAACGTTGCGTAAGAGAAACGTGCCTTCGGCGCAGCCTGACGATCTTCCCTTTCGACGTTCTGGCTGCGGCGCTCACGTATTCCGGGGTTTTCATCATCACGCCCTCGATGAGCGCTTGGCCGCCAACGTAAAACTGCTTACTCATAGCTCGATCATTTCCCCTGGCTCAAGAACGACCACATGGTGTTCCTGCTCGCGCCCCAGATATTCCTTGAAGAGTTCAGCGTCATCCCGCGTGCCCGTTCGCGAGCCCCAGTGTATCGGGATTGTGAGCTTCGCACCCATCGTATGCACTGCTGCTGCGGCCTCTTCAGGCCCCATGGTCGTGGTGCCGCCCACCGGAATGAGAACAACGTCCGGCGCCAAACCCCTCATGGTAGGCAGCAGGTCAGTGTCTGAGGTATAATAAAGTTTCTTGCCCTCTGCCTCGATCCAGAAGCCGATGACAAAATCCTCCTCGCCATGGCCTCCACGATGGTGCAGAGTGCGGGCAGGCATGATGCGAATCTTCACGTCACCAATCATGTGCGCTTCTCCTGCGCGTGTTGCCGTACAACCGAGGAATTCCCTGGCAGCCTCCGTGGTGCCGATCATCACTGTCTCATCGCCGCTCACCCGTTGGACGCTCTCACGCGTGCAATGATCAGGATGCCAGTGCGAGACCAGGATCAGCGTTGCTTTCGGCAACCGCATCGGCGCATACGGGTCAAGATACGGGTCGATATAGATAACCTGCGGTCCGGTCTCAATCAGAAATGTGGCTTGACCCAGCCAGACGAGGCGCATACCCCTCGGGGGAGCCCGAGGATTTAAGAATATTTCCATAGTAAAGTTTATATACCACGAATCGCACGTCCTCGACTATGGAAAAGAGGTTCCTGCTGATAGCGATTGCAATAGCGTTGTTCATTCTCCCATTGGCCGGAGCAATCACGCCCACGGGCAGCGTTGTTTATGGACAATCAGAAGGCATTGTCCGCAGTACCACCTTGCCGTCAGAGAACGTCCACATTGAGGCGCAACAGGAAGAAGTAATCGCCTCAACGCAACGCGTTGACGAGCTCGGACGCAAAATCGACGCATTCCAGGGACAAGTTAATGACCTCAAGGCGACCACAGAAAATCAGCGCATCGAAGTCACTGGTCAGCTCGGCGGCATGAACCGCGAACTCGGTGCGATCAAGGCAAGCGTAGACGGTCTGCAGACCATCCAGCAGCAACTTAGCGAAATCCGGCCAACCCTCGAGCAACCGCGCGAGATCATCCCACCCATGAGCCTGATTGTCCTGTCGATCGCGAACGTCATCCTTTTGATTGTCGTTATCGCGCTCATTTTCTGGTTACGCGCACAATACCAATCCGTACAGAAAGAATCGCATGTCGAAGAGCACGCGCAGATCCATTTGACCGACTTCATCCGCGAGGCCATGCACAAGGGCGCGAGCCTGAACGAGATCCGACGCAAGCTCATGCAGCGCGGCTGGAATGA
>CAYYLN010000007.1:0-5144 GCA_964472615.1 uncultured Methanosarcinales archaeon | reverse complement strand
AAGGCCGCATCGATGAAGCAATCCAAGAAATCCGCACCATGCACGCGGCGTGAGCCTTCATCGTGTATTTTCTTATCCGAATTTGGGTCCTTCAGACAGGGACTTTCGCGACGTACCGTCGCTCAAAAACCATAGAAATTGATGGTCTCTGCGGCGAAGCCGCCGAATAAGAATATTTATAAACCAACAAGAGCTCGGTAAAAACATGGTCCTCGAGAAATTAGGAGAATCTCTCAAGAACACCTTGTCTAAGATAGCCAAGGCCATGTTTGTCGATGAGACGCTCATCAACGAGCTCGTCAAGGACATCCAGCGGGCATTGCTGCAGGCAGACGTCAACGTCAAGCTCGTCTTTGAGCTCACGCAGAATATCAAGGACCGGGCGCTCAAGGAACAGACGCCCCACGGGCTCACGAAGAAAGAGTATCTGGTGAACATTGTGTACGCGGAACTCGTGCAGTTCCTGGGCGGCGAGAAAGGCGACCTTACGCTCGCGGACAAAAAGCCCAACAAGATCATGCTCATCGGCCTGTTCGGCTCAGGAAAAACAACACAAGCAGGCAAACTCGCCAAATACTTCGCCAAGCGCGGCAAGAAAGTCGCGTTGGTCGGACTGGACGTACACCGGCCGGCAGCGATGGACCAGCTCGAACAAGTCGCCAAAGGCGCGCACGTGCCCGCATTCATCAAGCGCGGAGAAAAAGACCCGGTCAGGATCTATACCGAATTCGAGAAAGCGTATCCGCAGTATGACGTGCTCATCATTGACACCGCAGGCCGTGACGCGCTCAGCGCAGAGCTTATTGAGGAGCTCAAGAACGTCCATGCAGTGGTCAAACCTGATGAATCATTGCTCATCATCTCTGCAGACATCGGACAAGCAGCACAAACGCAAGCAAAGGCATTCCATGACGCAGGAGCCATCACTGGCGTCATCGTGACCAAAATGGACGGCACGGCGAAAGGCGGCGGAGCCTTGACCGCGTGCTCAGTCACCGGCGCGCCAGTCAAATTCATCGGTGTCGGCGAGAAGATCGATGACCTCGAATCATTCAACCCGCAGGGTTTTGTCGGCCGTTTGCTCGGCATGGGCGACATCGAAGCCCTGCTCGAAAAGGCAAAAGACGCGATGACCGAAGGCGAAGCTAAGGATTTGCAGCAAAAGCTCCTAAAAGGCGAATTCAACCTCCTGGACCTGTATCAGCAGATGGAAGCCATGTCCAAAATGGGCCCCTTGGGCAAGATCATGGAAATGATCCCTGGCATGGGCCAGATCCAGATGCCCAAGGAAGCATTGCAAGTCCAGGAAGAGAAGCTCAAGAAATGGCGGCATGCCATGAATTCCATGACCAAGACAGAACTCGAGGACCCGGAAGTCATCGATGCAGGCAGGATCGAGCGCATTGCCAAAGGCGCGGGCATCCAGACCAGTGAGATCCGTGATCTGCTCAAGCAATACCGCCAGAGCAAGAAGCTCGTCAAGATGCTCAAAGGCGCAGGAAGCCCAGAAAAATTGATGAAAAAGCTCGGCGGCAAAGCAAAAGGCGGACTAAAGTTTTAATCAGCGACCAAGACTTTCGCAACAGGCCTGACTTCTGCAATGACGTGGCCTGAACACGCGGTTTCCATGCATTTCTCAATGATCCTGACGTCCAATGCGTGTGAGAAGACCGGACCGTCAATCGTACACGTATCATAATGGCCGCCTTCGCCTCCTGCATGGAATCCATACTTGTCTGCGCAGGCAACCAACGCATCGACGTCTTCGTTTGAAGCTAAAACCCGGCCCAACCACGTCTCATTCAAGCCATCAGCAGCGACTTGCGTGATCATGAACTTGTATCCCTTTGCGATCATCTGCTTCATGACCGCGACGTGGTCTTCGCCAGAATGAGCAGCAAAGACCTCGATACCAGAGGGCATGAGCGCCTTCTGGATGCTCCTGATCTGTGTTTCCTGCAGTCCAATACCGCCAAGCACGACCGCGTCAACCTTTTCTTCCTTGAGCACGATTTTTTTCACAATCTCTGCTTCGAGCATCGGGTCAGCAACATCGCACGATGCAAGAATATGTTTGATACCAAGCATCTTTGCCAAGTGGACGGTGTGCTCAACAGTTGCGTAATGAAACAGGAAACAATCCGTGCGTGTCGGCTTGATCGAAAGCAAGTATCGAATATCCCAGCCATTTTCTTTTGCGAAATCAAGCGCGAAGGTGCTGTCCTTGCCACCGGAATACATGATTGCGACTTTCATATGTCGGAAACCCCTTGCGCGGAAACCACTGGCTTCAACCTGTTGGAGGAAGCGCGGGGTTTCCGAACATGCTCAAGAACCACTTGCTAAAGCAAGTAGTTCTTGACAAACGATGAAAAAACCCCGGTTGGTTTAAAAAAGTTATGGTCTTAGTCATCTTTCTCTTCCTTTTCTTCTTTCTTCTTGATCTTGTCGATCTCAATCCTGCCCTTGCCGATCCTGATCGACACCTCGTCGTCTTCGGCAAGCTTGGTCACGGTCGTGGCAAGCTCGGGCAAGAGGATCCTCGCGCCACGGAAGTCTAATTTGCCAAGGACTTCCTTGAGGTCCTTGTGCGGCGCGACCTCATGCAACACTTCTGCCTTTCCTTTGCTCTCGAGATCCTTCTTGAATTCCTTGGTGCGCTCGAACAAATACTTGGCGATCTTGTCCGCGACCTGCACACCGGTCGCCTTGGTGATACCCTGCAGGCCAGGGGAAACATTGACTTCAATCACTTTTGGCCCTCGCACGCTCTCCAGCATGTCCACGCCACAGATCTCAGCGCCCATCGCGCGCGCTGCCATGATCGCGGTCTTCTTTGCCTGCGTGCTCAGGGTCGTTGCCTCGCCGCGGCCGCCCGTGTGAATATTCGCGCGCTTCTCGCCCTTGACGGCAATGCGCTTCATGGACGCAACCACTTCGTCGCCGACCACGAATGCGCGTGTGTCGGTGCTCTCAGTCTCGATGTATTCCTGCAAGAGGAACGGCTGCTTGAGCACGGCCAATGCGTCGATCATTGAGCTCGCGCTCTCATAGCTGTCCGCGAGCATGACTCCCTTGCCATGCGTTCCGGTCGGCAGCTTGAGCACGATCGGGTACGGCATCTTCTTGATGATCTTCTTTGCCGCGGGTGACGTGGATGCGATAAAGGTCTGCGGTTGCGGGACTTTTGCACGTTGCAGCTTGATGTGCGTCAAGAGCTTGTCGTGGCCTGCCGTGAATGCGCCGGGCTTGATCGGGATAAAGGTCTTGTCGCCGAGCATGCTCGCAATCGAGCGCAACAGGTTCGCGTATCTGCCAGAACCTTTCATGTACAGGCAATCGTACTGCTTCAATGGCTTGCCTGCATAGAGCACAAGTCCTTCCTTGCCGAGGTTGACCTCGAATTCCTTGATGTCCAAATGGTCCACTTCATCAAAGTATTTTTTCAGCGCTTCGGCTGTCCATTTCGAGGAGATGCTTCCCATGCTCACGACTGCTGCCTTCATGATGATCACCTTGGTTTCCGCGAGACGTCCACGAGGAAGCCACGCTTCAGGATGTTTCTCCCAATAAGCACAGGGTATTTCATGTGCTTGCGGTTTGCAACGGTAAAGTACATCTTGAATGTCCTGCCCGCGATGCGCACCCGCACAAGGACAATGCCACGCTTGGTCTTGCCTGATGCTGACTTGATTGTTTTGTAATGTAACACAGGCCCGATGCACATGGTGCGGGCAAGTGACTTGTCAATGCTGCTCTTGGTCGCACCGGTATCAATGCGCGCAAGGATTTTTCGCGCTTTTTCACCACAAAAGATAGTGACATATTCCTTTGCGCCAATGATTGTTTTAACCATTTCCCACCTGCGCCACCTGCGGGGGACTGGGCATGAAAAATGTTCTCATTTTTCAGACCTCATGAACGGGAAAAACAGGACATCCCGGATGCTTGATGAATTGGTGAGGAGCATGATCATGCGGTCAATACCGATTCCCAATCCGCCGGTGGGCGGCATGCCATACTCGATCGCCTGGATGAAATCCTCATCCATGGGATGTGCTTCTGCTGCGCCGCTGCGAAGCTCTGCTGCCTGCTCCTCAAGCAGCGTGCGCTGCAAGAGAGGATCATTGAGCTCTGAATACGCATTTGCCAATTCCATGCCGGCGATGAACGGCTCAAAACGCTCCACCAATGCAGGATGGTCACGGCACGGCTTGCATAACGGCGTGGTCTCTTTCGGATGATGCGTGATGAACGTGGGCTGGATAAGCTTCGTTTCCACAAGCTGCTCGAACAACGCCTGGATAAGCACGCCCCGTGTCGGCTTGGGCGGCAGCAAGTCCTTGCGCGGTACGCGCGCCAGCAGGCCTCTGTCATCAAGCCCTTCGACATCCACGTCGCCAAGCTCCTTGATCGCCTGAATCATCGTGTATGTCTTCCACGGCTTCTTGACATCGATCTGGTGACCTTGGTATTCGAACGTGGTCGAGCCGTGCACGGCCTGTGCAGCAGCTACGTAGATGTCTTCGGTGAGCTCCATCATGTCCTTGAAGTCTGCGTAGACCTGATAGATCTCGATCTGAGTGAATTCAGGATTGTGCGTGCGGTCAATATCCTCGTTACGAAAGTCTTTGCTGAATTCGTACACGCGATCAAACCCGCCTACGATCAGCCGCTTCAGGTACAGCTCATTGCTGATGCGCAAGTACACATCCATGTTCAATGCGTTCAAGTGCGTCTTGAAGGGTTTTGCCGCAGCACCACCGTAAATCGACTGTAGGATCGGCGTCTCGACTTCGAGGAAATTCTTACCGTTCAGAAATGTTCTGATGGCATTCATGATCTTCGTGCGTTTCCTAAAGACCTCACGCACTTCTGGATTCATGACATGGTCGAGATACCGCTTGCGATACCTGATCTCAATGTCCTTGAGCCCATGCCATTTCTCAGGGAATGGGCGGATGCTCTTGCACAGCATGCTTGTTTTCTGGACGTCCAAGGTGACCTCGCCGGTCTTGGTCTTGAAGACCAATCCCTCAACACCGATCCAGTCGCCGATGTCATACAGCCTGAGCACATCATAGCCCTTGCCTAAGGATTCTTCCTTGAAATAGAGCTGGATCCTGTCCGTATGATCGCGAATG
>CAYYLN010000006.1:18185-21470 GCA_964472615.1 uncultured Methanosarcinales archaeon | reverse complement strand
CGTCGCATGATCCCTTTCCAATCGATTCCTGTGGCTTTTGCCCTGATGCCGAACAGGTGCGCGCGCTGGATGGTCTCCATCACGCCAGCGCTGTGAATCAGCATTTTCGAGGGAATGCAGCCACGGTTCAGGCACGTGCCGCCAAATGGCCCTTGGTCAATGATTGCGACCTTTAATCCACGCCGGGCTGCCTCAGAAGAAATGCGTAATCCTGAGCCAGCACCGATGACGAGGACGTCAAACCTCTTGTGCATAGTGATGTGAGAGCAGCACCGATATAAAAAAGCTCCCGTTAAATACCCTTTACCGATAGATTTATATACTTGAGTATATAGGTTGCTTCTTACAGAGACAAAAGGTAGCACAGACGCACGACAACTGGCGGCTGTGATTGAGAAGAGGATTTCTTCTCGGGTCTATCGCTTGACAAGCTTTGCTTGTCAAGTTCTTTGCCAAACAGGTTGGCGAGATTTTGTCTTCGTACAAAAGATAGAAACGAGCACTTCGTTTCGGAGTAACAACATGAACTTTATAGAGATGCATCTGAATCCTCGCTTCATCGAGGCATTGCAGAAGCAGGGCATTACTGAGCCGACCAACGTCCAGGCACAGAGCATTCCTATCCTGATGCAGGGCAAGGACCTCATCGTGCGTTCCAAGACAGGATCGGGAAAGACCATTGCTTTCCTGCTCCCGATCATGCAACAGCTCGCGTCTGAGGGGCTGCAAGCGCTGATCTTGGCACCGACCCGGGAACTCGCGCTCCAGACCGAGAAGGAAATCCGCAAGCTGGACAGGAATGTCAGCTCGCTCACCGTCTATGGTGGAGTAAGCATCAACCCGCAGATCGAGAAGCTTGCGCGCGGCGTCCAGATCGTTGTTGGCACCCCTGGCCGCATTCTCGACCATATGGAACGCGGGACGATCGATTTCAGCGAACTGAAATTTGTTATTCTTGACGAAGCAGATCGCATGCTTGACATGGGTTTCATCGAGGACGTCCAGCGCATTATGAGCGGCACGCCAAAAGAGCGCCAGACCGCGCTGTTCTCAGCGACCATGCCTGCAGAAATCGTGCAACTCAGTGAGGACTACATGAAGCAAGACGTCCAGCGCGTCATCCTCGAGCAGGACGAAATCACGGTCAAGAAGATCCGCCAAGTCTGCTACGGCTTGGACCAGAGGGAAAAGCTCAACACGCTTCTCAAGGTGCTACGCCAGCCTGAGGTCAAGAAGGTCATCATTTTCTGCAATACCAAGAGCTGGGCAGATTCCCTTGGCACGATCATGCGCAAGAAAGGGCTTCCGGTCGCGAGCCTGCACTCTGCATTAAGCCAGCAACGCAGGAACAAGGTCATCCAGGACTTCAAGGAAGGCCGTTTCGGCATCCTCGTCGCCACAGACGTCGCAGCCCGTGGACTGCACATCGACGATGTCACGCACGTCATCAACTACGACCTGCCCAAGAACCCGAAAGACTACATCCACCGCATCGGCAGGACAGGCCGTGCAGGCGAAGAAGGCGATGCCATCAGCTTCTGCACGCAGAAGGACGAGCCGTTGCTCAAGAACATCGAGCGCGAGATCCAGATGACGCTCGACCTGCAGACGCTCACCGGCGGCAAGCTGCAACGCGTCGAGCGCCCGCAGCTCACGGCAACTGCCACGGTCGCAGATGGCGATTGGGGCAACCTGCTTGACTGAGAAGACTATTTTTTTATCGATTTCTCCCATCGTACTCTTTCAGTCTTCCTCGATGGAATGCATCACAATCTTTAAATATCGCATCGAAGGACGTAGTCGTTACTGGGCCCGTAGTTTAGCGGTTATAACGCCCCGTTGACGCAAGACGCGGAGCGGCTTGTCCGAAAGCCGCGCTTTCGATATCGAGGAGGTCGCCAGTTCGAATCTGGCCGGGCCCATCCTTGATGGGCACGGACACGGCTCGTCAGCTCTGCTGACGTCGTCTGGCCAGGCCCATAACGATTTCATTCGCTTCGGTCCGTCTGCTCGTCCGTTCGCTCGAAAACATTTATAAACTCCATCATTCACATCGACGGTAATGGCCAGCACGCATTTCCCGAAGGATGGTGTCTTCAAGTATTTCTTCATCGCTTTGTTCATTGCAATCACTGCCTTGACGCTCTGGGTTGCACGGCCATTCATCAATGCCCTCCTCGCGAGCGCAGTCGTCGCGTATGTCTTTTACCCGATTTATAACAAGCTCGAGCGCTATATCCGATACCGTAATGTGCGCGCAGTCATCGTTTCGGCATTCATCGTGCTCTTGTTCATTGCGCCCTTGTTCCTCATCATCCAGACCGCGGCCCCGGATGCCCGCTATGTCTACATCCGCGCAAAACAGAAGGTCCTCACTGGCGAGATCATCGATGTCCAATGCCCCGTCGGCAAAGAGAATGCATTATGCACCCTCTCCAACCGCATCCAAGCGCTTGTCCGCGAGCCTGATACGCGGTATTACCTTGAAGAAGTGGTTGGCAAAGTCACGAACTTCTTCCTGAACAAGACCTCAGAATTGGTATTCTCCCTTCCGGTGATCTTCATCAACCTCTTCGTGACGTTCTTCGCGGTCTTTTACCTCCTGAGAGATGGCAAGCAGCTCGTTGCACATATCAAGAGCCTGTTGCCCATCCATCCACGCCACCGCGAACACATCTTCCAGAAACTCAGCGATACGGCACACGCAGTCGTTTATGGCTCACTGGTTGTTGCCATCATTCAAGGCACGCTCGGCGGTCTCGGCTTCTTGGCATTCGGCGTTTCTTCACCCATCCTCTGGGGGCTTATGATGGCGCTTTTCGCGCTCGTGCCCTTTGTCGGCACTGCAGTCATCTGGCTGCCCACCGCACTGGTCATGATTGCGACCGGTTCGACCGAAGGCGATCCTGTGGTTACGTGGAAAGGTATCGGGCTGCTCCTGTACGGCTTCTTCATCATCTCCGGCATTGATAACGTCCTCAAACCCATGCTGATCGGCGACCGCGCAAAAGTCCATCCTGTGCTCATCCTCATCGGCGTGCTTGGCGGCCTCGCGGCTTTCGGCGCAGCAGGATTCATCATTGGCCCGCTTGTTTTGGCAGTCTTCAAGGTCTTCCTTGATATTTACAAGCGCGAATACGAAGAGGCGTAATTCTCATGAAACTCACGGTCAAGGACAATGAAAATGTAAAGCATTTTCAAGCCCTTGACCGTCAATGAAGTGATATACAATGAAACTCACGGTCAAGGACAATGAAAATGTAAAGCATTTTCAAGCCCTTGACC
>CAYYLN010000006.1:16302-18085 GCA_964472615.1 uncultured Methanosarcinales archaeon | reverse complement strand
GTCAATGAAGTGATATACAATGAAACTCACGGTCAAGGACATGGACATCGCTACAGGCGACGTCCAGGTCGTCATTCTTAACGAAGAAGACGCCGCAGTGCTTGACCTGCACCACGGTGACCGTCTCCTGCTTACGAAAAACAACCGCAAGACCACCGCAGTTCTTGATATCGCGGAAAGCGAGAAAGCAGTGCCCCAGGGCTGGATCGGCCTCTTCGAGGAAGTCCTGACTGCCCTGCATGCCAAGCATGGCGATGTGGTTGCCATCCATCTTGCCAAAAAACCCTTGAGCGTCGGTTACATCCGGAAGAAGCTCGATGGCAAGGAACTCACGTACAACGAGATCTACGAGATCATCAAGGACATCGGCAGCAACAAGCTCACCGACATCGAACTCACGAGCTTTGTGACCGCAAACTACATCGTCGGCATGAGCGATCGGGAAATCATCGACCTCACCAAGGCCATGACCTACACAGGAACCCAGCTCAGGATCGCGAAGAAGCCGGTTGTGGACATCCATTGCATCGGCGGCGTGCCTGGCAACCGCACCACACTCATTGTCGTGCCGATCCTCGTGGCAGCAGGACTCACGGTCCCGAAGACCAGCTCGCGCGCAATCACGTCCCCTGCCGGAACCGCAGACACCATGGAAGTGCTCTGTCCGGTCTCGCTGCCCATTTCCAAGCTCTACCAGATCCTCGACAAGGTTGGCGGCTTCATTATCTGGGGCGGCTCAGTGAACCTTGCTCCTGCGGATGACCGCATCATCAACGTCGAGCATCCTTTGAGCATTGATGCAGAAGGGCAGATGCTTGCCTCGATCATGGCAAAAAAGGCAAGCGTGAGCACCACGCACCTGCTCATGGACATCCCTATCGGCAAGGGAACCAAAGTCGAGGACCGCAAGCAAGCAGTGCACTTGCAAAGCCATTTTGAGCGCCTCGGGAAAGAGCTCGGTATCAAGGTCATCACCATTGTTACCGAAGGCTCACAACCCATTGGTAATGGCATCGGGCCTGTCCTTGAAGCCAAAGACTGCCTCTGGGTGCTCAGGAATGATTCCCGCGCACCTCCCGACCTCAGGCAGAAGAGTCTGGAAATGGCAGCAGTCATCCTCGAGTTCGTCGGAAAAGCAAAAAAAGGGCAAGGCATAGCCATGGCTGCAAAGATCCTGAACAGCGGACAGGCCTACAAGGCATTCATGGACATCGTGCACGCGCAAGGCGGCAAGGACATCGATCCTGAAAGCCTCAAGCCCGCACGCATCAGCTTCACTTTTACCGCGCCCAAAGCAGGCATCGTGAACTGCCTCGATAACATCTCCCTCTCGCGCATCGCACGCATGGCAGGAGCGCCACGCGACATCGACTCAGGAATCCTGCTGCACCACCATTGCGGCGATCGTGTCAAGAAAGGCGAGCCCATCATGACGATCCATGCGCACAGCCGCGAAAAGCTCAATTACGCATTAGACCTTTTCAAAGAAATCGACGGAATCATCGTCAAATAAGGCGCTTGCTGTGCTCACGCTTGTGGCGCTCGTGAATCGCGACCAAGACGCGGTGCGTGGTGTAAAACCTGCCGCGCAGCGCACGCAATAACCTGCCTACTGCGCGGACTTCCCGTGCTTCCTTGCCCAATGATTCTGCCTCACGGAACATCCTTGCCTCGCGCAGCAAGACTGCCTCGTGCGCGAGCTTCTGGCTCGGCTCTGAGATCTCCTCGCCGAGCCTGAAGATGCCTGCGAATTGCGCATACACCCGGAATCCCAAATAGAACG
>CAYYLN010000006.1:13604-16292 GCA_964472615.1 uncultured Methanosarcinales archaeon | reverse complement strand
CCGCACCCACGCGGAAAACCGCTGCGACCTCTGCGTACGCGCGGAACGCGAGATAGAACGGGAAAATCGCAACCATATCCAGCCAGTACAGCCTGAAGAACTCCCTCACGCGCTTGGTCTTGAACCACTTGAAGACCAAATCAACCACGAAAAAGAACACGATGATGGAATCAAAAATGCTGATCCACGGCTCGTACTCCTCCAAATGCACCAGTGTCCAGAACGGGTTCTCCAGGATGAGCACGATCGCAAGAAGAACCACCAGATATGGGATGATGTGATCAGTGAAGTGCTCGAATTCCCGCATCAACCACTGCACGCGAGTCTCTTCCTCTTTTTTCTGCATGCACGCATCAGAAGCAGAAGGGTATAAAAGGGTTGCGCCGTTAGCAACACCAGAAGGAAATCAAAGCGAGGAGAACATTTTGGCTACCTGTCCTGTTCAATTCTTGTAATATTTGTAGTATGCAAACCCGCCGATAAGGGCAAGCAGAAACACAAGGGGCGCTGCAAGCCATGTCCAGCCGGTGTCGTCCGCTGTTGCGGCAGTCACTGCGCCAGTAATCGCATTGCCTGGCTCTTGCGTTGCTGCTTCAGGAACAGGAACTTCTGCAGGAACGCTTTCCGGGCTTGCCACAGGTTCTTCGTTTGATTCAGGTGCAGGCGCGCTTGGCGCAGGTGTTGAAGGAGTGCTTATTGCGGTTGGTTGTGTGCCAGCGAGCTTGCGCCTAACACCTCCACCGCCACCTCCACCACCTCCGCCGCTACTGCTACTACTGCTGGGTGTGCTGAAACTGCCTATCGTGCTATGCGTGAGATTCGACACTTCGAACAGTGTGGAATTAATAACCGTACACGTGAATCCCCCTGCAGTTCCTGGGCAAGGCACTTGTACTTCGCCAGCATCAGTGCAGGCTGAACTGAGCGATGCAAAATCAGCATCGTCCACACACACCTGCGTACTTCCCGCAGGCATGATGATTTGTGCGCTCTTGGTCACTCCTACGGGCAGGGAAAGATTGCTTATGGAAGTCAGTCCTGATACTGCAGTAATGTTCGCACCAGTCAGGTCTGCTAATTCCCCTAACGGCAGGATGAATGAAACATTGACCAGTCCAAAGAGAGTCGTGCGTGACCCGTCATCCAGAGACTCAACAAATTCCTCAAAGCCAGTGATTTGGCTGCTGCCTGTTGTGGGGTCGCATGCGTCACCTAACTCATCTGTGGAGAGCGCAATCACGTCAATTTCCTCCCAATCGCCCATTGCCGCATCCGTATCAACATAGACAATAACATGACGCACGACTCTTGTAGCGTTAAACTCGATTCGCAAGGGGATTTCTGCACAGAGTGATGTATCTTGTCCATCCACGTCGCGGCGCCAAACGGTTATGACGTCGCCCGCAGATGTGATCACGTCCACTCTGCTCACGAAACCATCACTGTTCGTTTCCCAAATCTCAACGCCATTCGCTGCGATGTCCTCGAACGTCGCATTTACCCAATGATCAGAGGTTTGGTCTTCGTTAACAATCGAACCATCGATATTACTGAAGGCATGCGCGCCAGCATCATCTGAACATCCAAACACTGTTCTTTCCATAACATTCACTGCGCACCAGAAGTCATCCCCATCGGATGCACCAATACAGTTTTCTCCGTCATATTCATCGCTTGCAGCAGCAGTTATTGGTTTAAAATCAAGATTTGACTGGTCAGGATTACTTGTATTGGGGCAGTTATCCAGCTCGTCAGCAACTCCGTCTTCATCCCCAACGCAAATATTGGAGCAGAATCCTGCATTTTCATTGCTCGGGCCGCACGCGTTACACGGGTCTCCTGACTCGCTATTTCCTCCTGTCTCATCCCAATAACACAATGCAGGGGTGCCCCCTCCGGACAGGACAAATGAGCTCTCGCATGTCTCTTGGTCTTCGATATTTCTGCAATTATTCCCGCCACTCCCAATAAAAGTTCTCGAAGAGTCACTTTCGCAGACATAGTCGCACTCATCACCGACACCGTCGTTGTCCGTGTCATCCTGCTCGTCGTTGTATATTGTTGGGCAATTATCGCACACGTCCCCAAGGATATCGCCATCAGTATCAGTTTGATCTCCATTGGCATCATCAGGGCAATTGTCAACATCGCCACACACTGTGTCATCATCAGCGTCATTCAAAGGATCGCTTGAACACGCATCGCACGCATCACCAACACCATCGCCATCAGCATCGGCTTGATCATCATTGAAATCCGCAGGACAATTATCACACGCATCACCAACACCATCACCAAAATCAACATCAGAATCCGCCTGATCAATATTTGCAACAGCAGGGCAATTGTCAACATCGCCACACACTGTGTCATCATCAGCGTCATTCAAAGGATCGCTTGAACACGCATCGCACGCATCACCAACACCATCGCCATCAGCATCGGCTTGATCATCATTGAAATCCGCAGGACAATTATCCACACAATCAGAAAACACATCACCATCCATATCATCATCTGTAATGCCGCACCCACAAATGCCAGGGTCGACTTTGCCTGCGTCATCAGGGCAACCATCATTGCAGTCTTCTATTCCATCGCCGTCAGAGTCTGAATCCGTAATGCCGCACCCGCAAATGCCAGGGTCGACTTTGCCTGCGTCATCAGGGCAACCATCATTGCAGTCTT
>CAYYLN010000006.1:4002-13504 GCA_964472615.1 uncultured Methanosarcinales archaeon | reverse complement strand
GCCGCACCCGCAAATGCCAGGGTCGACTTTGCCTGCGTCATCAGGGCAACCATCACACGCATCGCCAACCCCATCGGCATCAGCATCTGCCTGATCTGCATTGGCAACAGTAAGACAATTATCAACACCATCAAGAACACCATCATCATCCTCATCACCAGGTATGGCAACGGCAGAAACTGTGAGAAGCAAGACAACAATGATTGCCAGAAGAAAAACAAGCGCGATGACTGCCGCTTCGCTCCGTCGGCTTTTCGGAAAGAGCACGTGCAGTACTGCGCGTTTCGCTCTCACGTTGCAGTACTTGTCTGAAAATACCCCCATGACTGTATACCATGACGGGTTGGTGTATTTAAATATGCTGTTTTTGATTGTCAACAATGAAATACGCCGGCGGCAGGATTTGAACCTGCAATCCCTTGCGGGAGCGGTTCTCACGACCTCTCGTTCTGCTGAACTTCAAGGTTTCAAGACCGCCGCCTTACCAGGTTAGGCTACACCGGCATAAGGATGATACGGTTCGGGAAGGTTTAAAAATCTTGCCTCCGCTCCCGCACAGTATGGTGTTCCATTGGATCCAAGACCTCAAAAGCGTCCTCTACCAGGACATCATCCGCAGGAACAAGCAGACGCCCTTCATTATCTTCGTCTCCTTCGTCATCTCCTTTGCGCTTGCGCGTTCCATCGTCATCCTTGGTCCGGAATCCCTGCGGCTGTTTGTCAAGCACTATCACATCCACCACTTTTATTACGGCTTTCTTCTGCTCGCGATCTCAAACTGGATTGCCCTCACGACCAACCGTGCCCACATGGAACGCTTTGCCGCAGTACTGACAGGCCTCGGCCTCGGCCTCTTCATCGACGAGTTCGGCCTGCTCCTCACGTGCACAACCCCTGTCCTCGAATGCGATTACTGGGCGCGACAGAGCTTTGATGCGTTCATGCTGATCGGCGGAGTCCTGTTCGCAGTCCTGTATTCAGGGCCTGTGCTCGGAGTCTGCATGCGTTTTTTCAGGCGATTCCTACCGAAACGTTAATTAAGGGGTTTGACCGCGCCAACACCTGTGGCAAACGTGCATCACGAACGCACCCTGTTTTTTTTGACGCTGTTCAGCCTCGCTGTTCTTCTGACCTTTGGCACATTCCTCTTCCAAGTGTTGGAAGGATGGTCGACGCTTGACGCATTTTATTTCACCGGCGTCACGATGCTGACTATCGGCTATGGGGACATTGCGCCGCACACGCCTGTGGGAAAAGTTGCTACCGTCGTCTTTGCCTTTGTCGCAATCGGCATCGCGCTCTACTCGGTCAACCTTATCGCGCGGATGACGTTCCGGCACCAAGTCGAGGATGTCCGCTGGCTGATGAAGAAGAAATGATTACTGCGCGAGCATTACCGGAATCCCGTCCTTGATGGGATATTCTGCTTTGCATTTCACGCAGATGAGCGCTGTTCTTGTTGTATTGTATTTTACTTCTCCCTTGTCGTTCGGGCATGCGAGCACATTCAGAACTTCTTTGGTAAGGGGACTTGTCATGCTCCTCGATAAGAACCACAACGCTTAAAAGTTTTTCTGTTGAACGTGTGTTCTGAAGAAGATAAATCTTTATATACTACGCTCGTGGAAAGTATAAATATATTGTGGTGATAGTTCCTCTACATTCTGGCAGCGAGGTCAGGGGTAGTGGTTGAAGTGGGGGAGTGCATCAAGTGTACTACATCAAAAAGTGCCCTGAATGCAGCAGCATCAACCTGTTCGTGAACAGGGAAAAAGGGGAAGTCATCTGCAAGGACTGCGGTCTAGTCGTTGAAGACAAGATGGTCGAGTTCGGCCAGGAATGGCGCGAATTCGAAAGCGACGGAGGCGGAGAACAGAAAGGACGCCGCACCGGCGCGCCCATGACGTACACGCAGTACGACCAGGGCCTCGGCACCGAAGTCGGTCAAACGGCAGACCTGTTCCAGCTCGGCTCCAAAGACCGCAACAAGTTCTTCAGGCTCAGAAAGTGGCAATACCGCATTTCCACCGCCATCGAGCGCAATCTCAAGCTCGCTCTTGCTGAATTAAAACGTGTTTCCAGCTACCTGAAGCTTCCGAAATCTGTTGAAGAGGAAGCTGCGATGATTTACACCCAGGCAGTCCAGCGCGGCCTGGTGCGCGGCAGAAGCATGGAATCTGTTGTTTCCGGAGCGCTCTATGCCGCATGCAGGCGTCATGAAGTGCCCAGGACATTAGATGAGCTTTCTGAGGCAAGCAGCATTGAGAAAAAAGAAATCGGGCGCACGTATCGCTTCGTCACCAGAGAATTGGGCATCACCATCCTGCCCAGCAATCCTGCAGACTACATCGCACGCTTCGCAAGCTCCTTGAAATTATCGCCAGAAACACAATCCAAAGCAGTCGAGATCCTTGAAGAGGCGCAGCACGAAGAACTCACGTCAGGCCGCGGCCCGACCGGCATCGCGGCTGCCTCATTGTACGTCGCTGCGCTGATGCACGGCGAAAAGCGCACGCAGCGCGAGGTCGCTGACGTCGCAGGAGTCACCGAAGTCACGATCAGAAACCGCTACAAGGAACTTCTGGACAAGCTCGCCCTGGACAAGGAACTCAAGAAGCAAAAGAAAAAGAAGCGTTAAAACCTGTGCAGTTTCTTCTCAAAATCAATAATCCTGCCATTCCTGACCTCAACGCCCTCCTTGTTCAGCAACGCAATTTTTTTCTGCAGCCACGGTCCGCTCGTGTGGCCGTGAAAGCCTCCTAGGGAACTGTCAGACGCGACCACGCGATGGCACGTCACGACCGGCGCATACGTGTTGCGCTTCAGCGCAACCCCGACCGCGCGATAGACCATGCCCTTGCTGCCAATCGCCTTGCCGATCTCCTTATACGTAGACACCTTGCCCTTGGGGATCTGCTTGCACAACGCGTAGACCTTGTCTGTGAATGTCATGCGTATTGCACTTCACGCGTGCGATACATGCTTCCTTCAGGAACTGCATGACGCCTGAACAAGTGATACAATTCCTTGCTCACGTTGACCAGATACAAATGCTCTTTGTCGCTAATGTTGAAGTGCTCCAAGAACGGCAGCACGTCCTCAGCAATCCCTTTGGTCTTCTTGAAATCAATGACCGTGTTCTGGTTCGTCAATGCAAGATGCTTGATCGCATCAACCACAAAGTCCTTGCCCACATATTCAGGTGCGCGCAAATACGAGATCTTTCGCTGGAACACGCGCTGGAGCTTCTGAATCCAGCTCAATGCCTTGCCTTTCAGCGTCTGTGGATCGATCTTCTGCACGCGCATCACGTGCGCGATCCAGTATTCATGACCGTCCACAACTTCCCGGCGCATATGCGGTTCCATCCGCAATTCCTTCTTGTCCAGCGTGGGAATGATCAACTCAAGATCGAGATCATTCCAGCCAAGCTCTCCGCAGGGCTTCAGGATGTTGTCCAACCGTTCCTTGCGTGCTCCGGTATCCAATGTCATGTCATCGAATGTCTTGATCTCATCAAACGTGTATCCCAGTCTTGCCAGTGTCGCAGGATTGACATAGGCAATCCTGTGATCACGATAGAGAATGACCGGAAGCGGGCTTGATTCAAGCAGTGCAGGAAGCAATCCCGCAGGAATGTCCTGCCGCGCGTGTGCGCGAACCTCTTCGCTCTGTTGCCGCTTGCTCTCACGAATGCGTTGCAAGCGTTCTTCGAGTGGATTCTGTTCGTTGCCCATTGTTGTCACGTACGTTCTTCGCACATCATTCTCCTTTATAAACCTACCCCCTTGAGCAATGCGGTGAAATTTCCTCTCGTTGGGTTACGCTTGTAGTGCGCTGCCCAGTGATGAATGGTTTTCAGGGGCGCAACGCCCTGCCGGGCCGCAAACGTGCACACCTGCGTCACATTGTGCGGTCTCTTCGTCCTGTACGCGCGCTCGAAATCAATGAGCACCAGCTTTCCTTTCGGCGTCATGATCGCGTTCTTCAACGGTCGTAGCATTTCCTCTTTGTTGAGCCTGGCTTGATCAAGCACGAAGGCCTGCCGGAATACGTGCCGGAATAACGAACGCTTCTGCGCTTTGCCTGCTTTCTGGAGCACGTCCTCAAGATACCTGCCAGGAACCCACTCATACGCTACAAAGCCCTTCTGCGCCATGCACAGTCTTGGGCCGAGACCGAGCTTGTTCACGATCTTCAAGATCCTGCCCTCTTTCACCGGTGCATTTGCCACTGCGTCAGGACGCTTGACTTTTACCGCGCATTTCTTGCCGCGATGCGTTCCCTGATAGACCCAGCTGCGCTTGCCTCGTGTCACGTAGGCGAGTCCTTTGATCCCTGTCTTTTCGATGCGTTTGAGCAGCACTGATTTCGTGATCTTGTGCACAAACAAGTCCTCGAAAAAGATGTGCAACCGGTCAAGTTCCTTGAAATCAAAGAGCTGCTGCCGGATCGCCTCTTCAACCTTGTTCTTGTTCGTCAATGAGGAGAAGAGCAGCAACACCTGTCCCTTAGTCCTGAGGAAAGAGTTCACGCATTTCAAGAAGCGCACCACGGTCTCGTGGCCCTGCCTGCCGCCCTCGAGCGCCACATCACGCTCAGGTAGGTCTTGTGGTAGGTATGGAGGATTGAAGATAATCGTGTCAAACTGCTGCTGAGGAATGTTGGTGAACAAGTCACTCCGCAGGCAGGTGATTTTCTTGTTCACGACATTCTTCCTGCACTGCATCACAACCGCTGGATCGACATCAACTGCTAGGACTGATTTCACCACCTTCTTCGCTCCTGCGGCCTGTGCCTGGATACCTGAACCCGTACCCATATCCAGGACCTTGCCGCGAGCAAACCTCCTCACCCATTTCGCAAGCAGCAAGGAATCCTCGCGCGGCGGATAGATCATGGCAGATACTCGCAAAGGAATCCTGTGAAGAGATAGTCGGTGATGTTGCCTTTCAGGTATTCATGGTAGAGGACCCAGCTCTGGCCATCAAAGAGCACCGGCAGTTTCCTGAATCGTGTGCAGAACAAGAATGTGTTGAATGCGTGGACACGTTCCTTGTCTTGGTCGGCATATGCGCTGGTGAACGTATTTTGCTCGGTATCACTGACCAGCGTAATCTCGGTCAGACCATAATTTACTGTTTCCTTCAAACCATACATCGTGCCGCTCAATGATGAGAGGAGGTCGTGACGCCAGTATGCCAGCACCAAGTGGTCATCTTGCCGGTTCATGAGCTTCAATCGCCCCCGATCATCATACACCAGGTCGGTCATGATCTGGTTCTTGAACATCGCCTTGGTGCGATTCTGGTCATCATACTCAAACTCCGTGCTCACGCCACCATCACGCTTGACACTGCTCAGCCTGCCTTTTGAATCATGCGTAAAGGTAAGCTTCTCGCTATTGTCCATGCTCAACAATGTGCCTCGTGATGAGTGCGAGAAGATCCAGCGGAGGATGCCTTGTTCTGCGCTCAACAGTTTTTTCTTGTTATCATAAAAGAACTTCATCGGTTTGACGCCATCATCAATCTCCAGGATTGCGTCATCAGCATACGTCACGACCACAGTCCTGTCCGAGCTGTTGAGCAGGATCAGGTGACCGCCTTGGTCGTATCCCCACAGAATTGTCTGATTGCCGCGCTGCTGCCAGACCTTGGTGTACGGATACGGGATCACACGCTCCTTCAGAACAATCTCTTCCCGGGGCACTGACGGCTCCTTGATTTCTTCAGCAGGCGGCTGGTATTCAGGAACACACCCTACGAGAAGCACCACTGCGATGAGGAGGAAGAGCGGTTTCATCATCAGAATGGCTTGAAAAGCCAGAACCAGATGCGGCGGAAAAATCCTGTGGGGCGATAACGGATGGAACCATCCTCGAGCTTTGACACGATGAGTGGCGTGCGCTCATCAGCTGCCTTGATCGCGGCGACCGTGTCTTCCTCAATCCAGACTTCCACCGACGTATCATTCAGCGCGTACGGGTGGGCTTCCTGCACGACCATCTCGGTCGTCGCGATCCCGACGTCTTGGGTCGTGTTGTCCTTCATCATGATGTGGACGGTGATCAATTCGTCATCGAAATAGTCCAATGCTTCCGGCAGGATCTCCCCCACGTAGTCCTCGAGCACAAAACCTACAATCGTGTTCTTCTGGCGTGCGATGATATCCTCAATCGTTGGCACGGGGATCTCATCTTCGGTCACATTGTAGATGACTGGTGTCAGGTTCAGGTTCTCTTCAGGACGGACACAGGTGCAATTCTGGCACGTTCTGCTCGCAGGACAGTCGTCATCACTCTCACAATCCTCATTGCCCTCAACCAGGCCATCGCCGCAATACGAAATCTTGACCACCGGTCCCTCAGCGACGCAATCGCATGTCTCCAGATCGCACTTCAACGGCAGCCCGATGATCTGCGAGATGTTCGGGCAGAAATCCCAGTGTTCCCCTTTCTTGTCTGACTCGCACACTTCCACTCCCTCCACCAGGCCATTTCCGCAGTCCTTGGCGCTCCGGTCAGGCAGGCATGCGCAATTCCGTTCATCACAAACCATGGCAATCTTCAGGACCTTGCCGATGCTGGGGCAAAGATCATAGGCCGTATCTGGCTCGCAAAGCTCATAGCCCTCCTTGATCCCATTCCCGCACTTTTGCTCGGTCAATGAAGAAGAAATAATACTCGCACTGGCCATGCTCGCGAGGAGCACGCACAGAAGGATGAACAGCGTTGCGTGTCTCATCTTAGTCAAACCAGCTTCCGATCCATGAGAAGAAGCGCTTCACGGTATTGGTGATCGCGCGTGTCACGCCCACACCTTGGGGCTCTTCCATCTTTTCCGTAGGCAACGGCTCGCGTTCTGCAGGCGGCGGTTCCACTGCTTTCTCCTCGGGCGCAGGAGGTTGCGTCTCAGGCGGCTGTTCTGGCTCTTCAGCAGGTGGTGTCACGGGCGGCGCCTCTTCCTTCTTTTCCTCAGGCTGTTCAGGGGTCGCGGTGCCGCTCGCCTGATAAAGCTTGCACGCGCAGCCGCCGATTTTGGTCACGGGATCTGGGCGTGTACAGACGCCGATCTTGCTCTTCCCATCCACATCCAGATAGCAGATATCATCAGGAGGATCGCACTGCTCGCCACGCTCGGACTGCACGGTCTTGTCTCCACAAATTGGCTGGGCACTGGCGGGCTTCTTTGTCGCGCTTGGTGTTGCTTTGCCACCAACGCACCTGCCGCCCTCGCATTTTTCGAATCCATATCGTGCGCATTCAAAATCCTCGTACGTGCGCTTGACAATCATCTGGCCCCCCTCACAACCCGACACAGTCTCGCAGAAGAATTCCCGCACCCAGGGGCCCGGGTCCTGGCTGTAACTGTCTTTTCCATGCACGCATTTGTCGGTCTCGGGCGTGATTCCATACTCGACCTTTGCTGCGGTGTCGAGGGTATCCTCGATATCCGGTTGCTCATCAAGATCATTGCACTCAACTGCGAACGCGGTCATCGCACTGAAGAGAAGAAGGGCTAGCAGTCCCAACACGAGCTTGCGCATGTGGTATATTGACAGGATGGCAGTATAAATAGTTTTCCCTAGAGTGCAAGAACAAGCCCGGTGATCGCGACAGCGACGACCAGACCGATCACGGCAGCAACAATGTGCCAGTCTGGAGCACTGCGCTTTTCGATTAATTCCTCAAGTTCCTTGATATTGGACTTCCTGACGCGGACGTATTCCATCGTCATCAGATTGGGTAGAACGGTCTTCACTTCTCAACGCCCTTTTTCGGTAATCACTCGTATTCTCTGAAGTGCCCCTTGAGCTTCAAACACCTTTTTAAGCATTATTGCTCTGAAAACTATATGTTCCATTATGCTTTCTCAAAGAAAATCGCGAATGCCTTGTCCTTGACCTTTTCTTCACTGGTGTGCGCGTGCTTGCGCATAGGTGGTTGTTCGGTGAGCTTGATGGTCTTCGCACCGACCTTTTCCTTGATTGCTGCTTCCCAGGGCTGGAGCATGGCCATGAAACCCTTGTCTCCCTGCAGCACGAGCGCGATCTGGTCACGCTTGTCAAGGCCGGTATCTTTCCTCATCGACTGGACGCGCCGCATGATTTCCCGGGCAAAGCCCTCGGCGTCGAGCTCTGGCGTGCGCGTCGTGTCAAGATACACCCGGCCGTCCTTGAATTCAATCTCGATCAGATGCTTCGGCACCTGGCGCTCGATGATGACATGCTCGATATTCAGCTCGATATTCTCTCCTGCGACCATGAGCGTGCACTTCTTCTCCCTCGCGAGGGCGCCAAGGATGCTTGCTGGCGATTCTTCAGCGAGTTTCGCGATGATCTGCGGTGCTTTCTTGCCGAATGCCTTGCCCAAAGTTCCTAGGTTTGCCTTGACGGTCTCCTTGATTTCGCCAAACGATGCATGCGCCAGCACGGCTTTTGCATTCACCTGCATCTTCAGGATGCCTTGCAAGGACTCGACTGCATTGCAAACCGTATCCTGCCCGCTGACGACGTGAACGGCCTTGACCGGCCAGCGCAAGGAAAGCTTTGCCTTCTCGCGCGCAGCCAACCCTGCCTCGATGACTCCGCTCGCGATCTGCATACCCTGTTCGAGATGCGCATCAATCTTCTTCATGTTCGCGGCAGGCCATGGGAACAGGTGCACGGATTCTTCAGGCAACATGAACGCCACTCTCATATTCTGATACATTTGTTCGGAAATAAACGGCGCGATCGGCGCAAAAAGCTTCAGTATTTCCCGCAACGCGTGATACAAGGTGTACAGCACAACCTCTTTATCATTGTCTGTCCCGACCGATGCCTTGTCACGCACGAGCTGCACGTACGTCCTGCTCAGCGCAAGGAACAATTCCTCAATCAATGCAGGAATATCGTTGAGTGCGTACTGGTCGAACTTCTCGGTCACGGTCTTGATCGTGCTGTGCAGCTTCGACACCAGATACTTCTCTTCCTCTGCGAACAATGATTCCATGACTGCAGGATCAAGGTCTGCAGGGTTCTTGCCCAGTTGGGCTGCCAATTCGAGCAGGAACTTGTGCAGATTCCACAGGATGATGAGGTTCTTGTGCTTCAGCTTCGCGTCTTCAGGATTGTAATTCAAGTCCAATCCCGGATTCGCGCCGCCTATGACATAGACGCGGAATGTGTCAGCGCCCATCGTGTCCACGACTTCCTTGGGCTCGATATAATTGCCCAAACTCTTGGACATCTTCCTGCCCTGAGCGTCCTGGATGAAGCCGTGCATATAGACACTCTTGAAGCTCTGCGTGTCCAGCGCGAGAATGCCTGCGACCATGAGCAGATTGAACCAGCCGCGAATCTGGTCCTTGCCTTCCAAAATGAAATCTGCAGGGAAAAGCTTGTCAAGGAGATCCTTGCGCCGTGGATACTCCAGGCAATTCCAGCTCGTGGTGCCTGCATCAACCCAGACGTCAAGCACGTCAGAAACGCGCTGCATCTTCGTGCCGCACGGGCAGGG
>CAYYLN010000006.1:1533-3992 GCA_964472615.1 uncultured Methanosarcinales archaeon | reverse complement strand
ACGTCCCGGAGGCAGCGCACTTCCAGATAGGTATGGGCGTTCCCCAGAAATTCTGCTTGGTGATGCTGTTATCCCTGAGATTCTTGAGCCAGGAATCAAATGCGTTGTACGCGGCCTTGGGCACCCAGGATGTCTTGTCATTGATCGCAATCATCTTCGGCTTGAGATCCTCAACCTTGAAAAACCATTGCTTGCTCGTGCGGAAGATGACGGGATTATGGCACCGCTGGCAATGGCCATACTCGTGTTCTACCGGCGTCTTTGCGATCAGGGCGCCGCGCTTCTCCAGCGCGTCGACGAATTTCTTGTCGTCCTTCTTCGCCACGAGGCCGGAGAACTCGCCCAGCGATGCAGGGAACTTGCCGTGCTCGTCAACCACGTTCCATGCAGGGATCTTGTTGCGGTGCCCGACCTCATAGTCCTCAGGGCCGCACCCGGGAGCGCAATGCACCAGCCCAGAACCTGCGCTCACATCAACATACTCGGGTGCGTGCACAACCGTGTGGGTCTTGGGTGCCTGCTTCTTGATGGTCTTGTACTCCTCGATCACGTCAGCGAATGGGTGCACGTACTCGACGCCCTCGAGCTTGGCGCCCTTGAATTCCTCAAGCACCTTTGGGAACTGGTTCGCGATGCCTTGGACGATCGCTGTCGCCAAGGCCTTCGCGAGAATCCAGACTTCGTTGCCCACCTGGACGCGCACGTACGCAAGATCAGGATTCACCATGACGGCAAGGTTGAGCGGAATGGTCCACGGCGTCGTGGTCCAGATCACCAAGTATTCGTTCGGCTTGTCCTTGATGCGAAACTTCACAAAAATCGATTCATCCTTGACGGTCGCATATTCAAGTTCATGCTTGGCAAGATTGGTCTCGCAGTGTGCGCACCACGGCATGGTCCTGAGGCCTTCGTACAGCCGGCCTTGCTCATGCGCGCGCTTGATCAGCCACCATTCGCCCTCAATGAATTCCTTGCTGATCGGGATGTAGGCGTTGTCGAAGTCCATCCAGACGCCCAGACGCTCAAAGGTCTTGCTCATCTGGTGCATCATGTCGACCGAGAACTGCTCGCATTCCTTGTTGTACTTCTCCACACCATACGCCTCGATATCCTTGCGCAAAAAGAGTTTCAGCTTGTTTCTGATCTTCTGCTCGGTCGGCAGGCCATGCATGTCATAGCCTGCCCTGTCCCAGACATCAAAGCCCTGCATGCGCTTGATGCGCAACACCAGGTCCTTCATGGTCTTGTTCCATGCCGTGCCGATGTGCACGGTTCCCGAAGTGTACGGCGGGCCGTCAAGGAAATAATATTTCTTCCTGCCCTTGTTCTTCTGCTTTACCTTGTCGTAGATCTGCTCGCGTTCCCAGAACTTCATCACGCTCGGTTCAATCGTTTTGGGATCATACGCGCCGATAACCATAGAAGAACACCACCAGAAGAGTGGTATAAATAATTAGCGAATAATCTGGCCAACCGGCTGCTTCGGTGCAGGCGTTTTTACTAGAGCGACAGGTTGCGGCGCTGCAGGTTTCTTTTCGGGCTTGGCTGCTTCTTGCTTTATTGGCTCAGCATTCTTCTCAACAACAGACTTTGCTTCGGCCTTGGGTTGCCCTGCCTTCTTCTCTGCCGGTGCTTTCTTGGGCGCTTCAACCTTTTTTTCTTCCTGGGGAGCACCGAACAATTCTGCCCTCACGATGCCCTTGTCGTCCTTGGTCACATTGACCTTGACGCGCGAAGGTGGTCGCTTGATGCTGTGCTTCCACAACTCAAGATTGAGATACTTGCCGAGCTTGATGTTCTCCATCTCGGCAACCTTCATGTGGCGCATGAGGAATTCGCGGATGGCGCGGACTGCTTTTTTTGCGCGCTTGTACTTCACAGTTTTCAGCCACTCCTTGCGGAGCGGAATCGTGTAGGTACGTTCCAGTGTTGCCATCTTAGACACTCTTCAACTTCTGCCTGCGCCACGAGCGCTTGACCATGGTGTGCCTCCCCGGGTGCACCCTGCGTCCCTTGCCGTATTTCTTCGGAACAGTCCAGAATGGCGCCCACTTGGTCTGGCGTCCTCGCTTTGCCAAGCGCCTCTTGCGTGCAGGATGTTTGTAGCGTGCCATGGGAATCGTTCACTGGTTTGCTGGTTGATTTGTTTGATCGGTTGCCGGCGATGCTGCTGGTGCAGCAGGTGCCGGTATCGCAGGAGCTGCTTCGGCTGCGGGCGCACTGGGCGCTGCCTCTGCAGGCGCTTCTGCCTTCTTGCGTGGAGCGCGCTTGCGCTTCGGTGCTGCCGGCACTGTGGCAGGCGCTCCTTCAGTTGCGGGCGTGACTGCGGGTGCAGTCGCTTCAATCGTTGTCATCTTTTCCGCGCGCTTGCGGGCAGCCCGCGGCTTCTTCTCCTTGGGTAATTCAGTGATCGCGAGTTCGCCTTCAGGTCTCTTGGGAATGAGTATGTTCTTTTCCTT
>CAYYLN010000006.1:0-1523 GCA_964472615.1 uncultured Methanosarcinales archaeon | reverse complement strand
CTTCATGTACTCGTCTGCGATCTTGCCGAGGAAGGAATGGCCCTGAGGCGTGATGATGCGGCCTTTATACAATCCTTTCTCGACTTTCTTGGAAAGCCCTGCCTTGTCCAACTGCTGCAGGATCTTTCTCAGGATGCTGCCCGAACCCTTATAGAATCGTTCAGGTGCGTGACCGCGGTTCTTCCTTCCGCCGTACAACGTGCGCAATTTCTGCACGCCAATCGGTCCTTCGGACGCCGCGAGCCTGCGGAGAATCGCTGCAGCGCGCACAAACCACCAGTCATCGCGCACTGGCTGCCGCTGCTTGAACGTGCCGGTCTTCGCGAACAACGTCCATTGCGGTGGCTGCATTGGCTGCACTTTTTGCAATTCCTTCGCAGCGCGCTCAATGAGGTCTGTCTTTGGAACGTCGTGGATGCCCATTCTTCTCGTTCTCTTGTGCGATTGTGAATTCGTTCACGAGTTCCCTCGCGCACCAGTTTCCCAATCTCTGACCTTGCGGTCGACGATGGACGTGCTGAGCACCGTCCAGAATACCAGAGGAAGAACGCGACCTCTTTAAAAAGGTTTCTACAGTTACCTTTTTATAGAGTGATTCTCACCTGCAAGACGATGCCAACACTGACGATTGATGGCAAGAAAAAGAGGTATGACGCGCCGGTCATCGGAATTGCGCTCGCGACAGAGCACAAACTCGACGGCAAAGCGCTCGCCGTGAAGGTCAATGGCGAGCTCAAAGACCTCGCTGTATCTATTGATACTGATGCCGAGGTCAAGCTCCTCACGTTCGCTGATCCCGAAGGCAAGGTAGTGTTCTGGCATACGACCGCGCACATTTTCGCGCACGCCATCAAGGACTTGTATCCTGAGGCGCTGAACACGATCGGTCCAAGCATCGAGGACGGGTTCTATTATGATTTCGACAACCTCAAGATCACTGCCGCAGACCTGGAGAAGATTGAACAGAAGATGCATGAGATCGCGGCACGGAAACTCGTGTGCGAGCGCAAGGAGATCACGCTCGATGACGTCCAGAAACTGTTCCCCAAGAACCCGTACAAGACCGAGCTTGCCCGGGAATTTACCGGCGAGGGCAAAAAGCTCACTGCCTACACCATGGGTCCGGGATTCATCGACCTGTGCAAAGGACCGCACACGCCGGACAGCAGTTACGTCAAGGCGATGAAGCTCACCAACATCACGTCAGCATTCTGGCGCGGCAATCCAAAAAACAAGCAGCTCACCAGGATTTACGGCACGTCGTTCCCGAGCGAGCAGGAACTCAAAAAGTACCTCGAACTCCTCAAAGAGGTCGAACAACGCGACCACCGCAAGCTCGGCAAAGATCTCGAACTATTTTTCTTCCACGAATGGAGCCCGGGCTCCCCAGTCCTCCTGCCTAAAGGAACGATCATGTACAACGAGCTCCAGAAATTCCTGCGTGAGGAATATCGCACGCGCGGCTATCAGGAAGTCATCACGCCGCAATTATTCAATAAGGCATTGTGGGAACAGAGCGGTCA
>CAYYLN010000005.1:21039-23446 GCA_964472615.1 uncultured Methanosarcinales archaeon | reverse complement strand
TTTACTACTTCGGGCGGTACTTCCTCTTCATGCACTTCAGGGTGCGTCTCAGGTTCTTCCTTCGGCTCCTGTTCCTGCTGCGTTGCCTCTGCTTGCTTCCTGAGCTCTTCCTGTTTTCTGAGACGCTCTTCCTCTTTTTCAAGCTCTTTGCCGATGTCAATGCTGTGACCGTAAGGCTCGCCCACCATACTCGTCGAGAAAAAGCAAGCTATTTAAAACATTTCCTACATTGACGCGACGCAAAAGCTAATAAAGCCAGCACGCTCGTTCTCTGTCATGCGCATTCCCATTGGCACTGTTGACAGCCCAGATGAACTCCTCGAGATGGCGTTCCGCAAGGCACGCAAGGTCGCAGACCGGACACGGGGAACGCTCAAGGGATTAAACCGGTTCAGCAAGTCGCGCGCGCTCGAGCTCACAAAAATCTCAGCAGCGATCGATGTGCTCGTGGGAAAGCTTGAGAACATCGTCACCAGCATGCCGCGCCTGAACCAACTCGCACCGTTCTATCAGGAACTAGTGCGGTACATGCTTGACCAGGACCATTACAAGAAGGCATTGGGCGCTGTCGACTGGGCAGCAGGACAAGTCAAGAGGATCGCGCGCCAGAGCAGGATCAAGCTGAGGCAGGTCAAGGACCTGGAAGCAATCAACCAGTATCGTACTTCAGCATATGGCAGGGCTGCTTCAGTCCTGAAACAGATCCAGAAAGAACTCGCATATCTCGAGAAGAGCCGTAAGATCCTCAAGGAATTGCCCACAATCAAGACATCCCTGCCGACCGTGGTCATTGCTGGCTATCCGAACGTGGGCAAGAGCACGCTATTGCGCGCGCTGACCGGCTCTGCGCCCAAGATCGCACCATATCCCTTCACCACACAACAACTCATGCTCGGGTATACAAAGGATACCCAATTCATCGACACTCCTGGATTGCTCGACCGGCCGTTCACGAAGCGCAATCCAATCGAAAAACAAGCGATTCTCGCGCTGAGGCATCTTGCGACACTGATCCTCTTCGTCATTGACCCAACCGAGTCCTGCGGGTACACACTGCAGCAGCAAGTCGCGTTATTGCGGCAAATCAAAACATTGTTTGAACGACCCATCCTTGTCGTGTTGACAAAGATGGACCTTGCTTCCTCAGACCAGATTGCTGATGCGCGAAACGCTGTCGGTGAAACAACCGAAGTTGACACGACCGAGCGAGCGAGCGTCGAACGATTACTGCACGAGGTAGAACATGCCGTGCACCGCAATGCATAAATAGAACCCATCCTGCAAATGGCGCATGCGGGTGGTTACTGACTTACACATTCACAGCAGGTTTGCTCGTGCCTGTTCAAAGCAAATCACGATTTCTGCGCTTGAGAAGGGCGCGCGGTTGAAAGGGCTCGGACTTCTTGGCACTGGAGACTTCCAGCACCCAAAATGGTCTCAGGAACTCAAGCAAGAACTGACTGAGATACCTGGCACTGGCGTGTATCAGACAAAGAATGGTTATCCATTCATCCACCAGACTGAGATTTCACTCGTGTACACCGATTGTGGCAAAGGACGACGCGTGCACCATCTTGTCCTGGCGCCCTCGCGCGAAGTCGCTGACCAGATCACCGAGGCGTTAGGCAAACGAGGCAGGCTTGATTATGACGGCAGGCCGATCTTCAATATCAGTTCTGCTGCATTTGTGGAAATGCTCCGATCCATCTCACCTGATATCGAGGTTATCCCTGCTCATTCTTGGACTCCGTGGTTTGGTGTTTTTGGCGACAAAAGTGGTTATGACTCACTCAAAGACGCGTTTCACGACCAGACGAAGCATATTCATGCCATTGAGACGGGGCTCTCGTCGGATCCTGGGATGAACTGGCGGCTCTCGCAGCTCAATGACATCCAGCTTGTCAGCTTTTCAGACATGCATTCGCACCACCCGTGGCGGATTGGCCGCGAAGCAACAGTGCTTGAGATGAAAGACCTCACGTACAAAAATATCTTGCAAGCCATCCGCACAGGCGAAGGGCTTGTGGAAACACTCGAATTCTTTCCTGAAGAAGGCAAATATCATTATGACGGCCACAAGACATGTGACGTCGTCCTGAGTCCGCAGGAAGCGCTTGCGATGAAGAAGCTTTGCCCCAAATGTGCGAAACCCCTGACAATTGGCGTCGCGCACCGTGTCGAGAAGCTCGCAGACCTGCCTGAAGGAACCAAGCACGCAAAATCACGGCCATACCGCAACCTGATCCCGCTCGCAGAATTGATTTCGCACGCGATCGGCAGCCCGGTCGCGTCGCAGAAGACCTTCAAGGCATACTATGATCTCGTGGGCAAGTTCAGCAACGAGCTTGCCGTGCTGCTCAATACCCGTGAAGAAGAGCTGCGCAAAGCGACTGATGAGAGGATTGTC
>CAYYLN010000005.1:15447-21029 GCA_964472615.1 uncultured Methanosarcinales archaeon | reverse complement strand
ATTGTCAACCTCATTATGCGCAACCGCACGCAACAAATCAGGTGGCGGCCTGGCTATGATGGCGAGTATGGCCATCCTATCTTTGACGGGCACGCTGAAGTCAAGAAAGTGCCAATGGTGAACGCGAAGAAGATTCAAAGGGATTTGGGCGAGTTCTGATGCCCCACAGATTGTTTCTAGGAAACTAATCAGTTTCCTAAAAAACTAATCAGTTTCCGAAAATCTTTTATACTACTTAAGGAAACCATAGTGTGTGGCGCAGCGAAAAACACCCTTACAGAAGCCAAGCCCAGCAGAATTACATAGCGCAAGCCTGCGCATCCTTCATTGGTTTTTTGCATACCCTGACCGCGATTGGACATTCACTGAAATTTGTGAGAACACCAATACTGCAAAGAAGACCGCACTCCCAATCTTAGACGCTTTCTTCAAGGACAAAGTTATCAAGAAGACCGAGCTAGGACGATCTTGGCGGCTGGTGGCCAACACGGAATCCCCGTATTTTATTCGAATGAAGATTGCTACCAACCTCGCAAACATTTACGGCACAACACTCGTAGACCAGATTCGGGAGGCGTACCCTCAGGCAAAATCAATCACATTATTTGGCAGCTTCAGGAAGGGTGAAGACGCACCTGGAAGCGATATGGATATTGCAGTTGAGATTCCTGGAACAAAGCAACCGCGCATCGAACACTTCAGCACCATAATCTCAATCGGTTATCGCCCGAATGTTTCCGTCAACGTGCTTTTATTCTCTCGCGATACCACTGACATCAATTTGTTCTCCAATATAGTCAATGGTATCGTGCTGGACGGATTTTTAGAGGCGAAACCGTGAACGCTACTAACGCCCCGGATATCGGTAAGGCACGATCTCTGCTTCAGACGAGCGAGCGTGAGATGCAGTATCTGCTCACCCTCGCGCAGACTCCAGAT
Organism: uncultured Methanosarcinales archaeon; assembly: GCA_964472615.1. Taxonomy (GTDB): domain Archaea; phylum Nanobdellota; class Nanobdellia; order Woesearchaeales; family ARS49; genus JAWAAW01. The sequence goes on along the minus strand of CAYYLN010000005.1, from coordinate 20,090 downwards.
AGTGCATCGACTATTGTCAGCAGGATATACGAATGTTTCCACCAATTAGGACAAGCACTTCTGATGCTCGACGGTCAAACAGGAAACCATGAAGAACGTATTAAAGCAATCATTAGTTTGAACATTACTGCATCTAGACCGATTCAGGCCCTCGACTGGCTCCGCAGGGTTCGACAAAACATCAATTATAACGGATATCAAGCTTCTACCGAGGACCTTGCCGAAGCGATTTTCCTCGTAAAAACATTCTGGAAACCTGTTCTTGCTGAAGTCAAGCGGCGCGTGAATGCATAAGTAATTACTTTCTTAAACAGTTCCAGAACTATGACTTTTTTGTCCCAGCATATTTATATCTGACAAATGTATTTATTGGCCCAGTGTGACGTTATTGTCACATGGAGGATTATCATGTCAACCAAGAAAACTGAAGGTTCACCTGAACAAGTCGGCTTCCACAAGGGCGCCCTGACCACGCTGGCAAAAGAACGCCAAGAACTCGGCAGATTGCTCGCTATCGTGGAGCAGCTCATGCAGATGCACGTCAAGGCACTCAAAGACCTTGGCGTTGACCTCGAGGCAGAAGCAAAGAAAGCAGCGGCAAAGAAACCATTAGAGGACAAGATTAGGTAAGATGTACAACCAAGGAAACATGTACGGAGGCTCTTGCGGAGCAGAATATTGCAGCAATTCTTCCTACGGGGCAAGCTCTGCACAGCAAGCGTACCTGCCGCAAGAACAGATGTACGCGCACGCGTCTATCGATAGCATCGTAAGCCATGCAAGCATGGAAAAAACAGCACAATCCATCGCGCACTACACACCCAGCTCTGCGCGAGGATCCTATCTCACAAACACACCAGTTAACGATTACTTCATCGCAGACACGTTCCTCAAGCCCGGCAGCACGGCGAAGTTTGTCGGCGACGCTGCAGAGATCAAGGAATTCGTCGAAGAGGCATTCCTCGCGACAACAGGCGAAGAATTGCCCAATGATATTGAGATCAGCGTGCTCAACGACACCGCATTCAAGCAAGCCCATGTCGCGCACAATGGTGTCTGGAACGACGGCATTCAAGGATTCAGCCTGAACACGAATGGTCGTGGCGTTAACAGGATTTTCGTCCGCGCTAATCCTATTGACCGGCTCATGCTTACGGTCGGACACGAGATCGGCCACGTGCTCACACCATCACTGGGCAATCCGCATGATGAGGAAGCAAAAGCATTTGCCTTCTCGCTCGCGTGGATGAACACCATCCGAGAGAAGAACATCGCAGGCATCGGGAATAATATTTTGCCTGAACCCGCAGAAAACGGCCTGCACGACAAGGCATTTTCGTTCGTGCAACGCATCATCGAGAATGGCACCAAGGCTTGGGATGCATTTTTGCAGCTCGCCCGCGGCGCACTGACAATCACCGAACAACCGATCACCGTGGAGGTCTAATCACCATGGCAAAGCAATCCAAGAAGGAAGAAAAAAAGGAAACGCCTGCTCCTCAAGACATGAGCCTGCCCAAGGAAGTGCAGGAAAAGGTCGCTGCACTCAAGGGAAAGCTTGAGAAATTCCAGAAATCAACCATTGAGAAATTCGACAAGTACATCAAGGGCATCGCGCTCATGCCGCCGCCCAAGGCACCGCCGGCGCACCTGCCGCCTGAGATTCTCGCAGAAGAACAAAAGCGCTTTGAGCAGATCAAGGACAAGCACCACATCCTCGTGCTCATCGATGACACTGAACCGAGCAAGATGAGCAAGCAGGAACTCAAGGACAAACTTATCACGATCATGGACAGCGAAGCGCGTGCGATCGACCAGAACATCGTGCCGCAGATCCTATTGCTTACCGAGCTCTGGCAGAACTGCTTTGACGGCAAGTATGACTGGCTGCAACTCATTGCCATGTCTGCGCCCGGCTATGACACGGGCATTCTGAGTGCGATCAAGATCGCCGAGATCCACAAGAGCATGGTCTTGAAGAAATTCGAGAAATACATTGTCGCGTACGTCCTTGCCGGAAGCATTGTCACGGGAAGGTCAACCAAGGAGAGCGACATCGACGTCTTCATCGTCATCGATGACACGGACGTCAAGAAGATGACGCGCACAGAGCTCAAAGACAAGCTCAGAGCAATCATTATCAACATGGGCCTCGACGCAGGAGATTTGACCGGCATCAAGAACAAGATCAACATCCAGACCTACATCCTCACGGATTACTGGGACGCGCTCAGGGAAGCGAACCCGGTCATGTTCACCTTCCTGCGCGACGGAGTGCCGTTCTATGACCGCGGCATCTTCATGCCCTGGAAGCAATTGCTCAAAATGGGCAAGATCAAGCCCTCACAGGAAGCAATCGACATGTACATGAGCACCGGCGAGCAGGGCCTTGAGAGGGTCAAGTTCAAGCTTAAGGACATCGCGACTGAGGATTTTTTTTGGAGCATCCTCACACCCACGCAAGCGGCATTGATGCTGTACGGCGTTCCGCCTCCAGCACCCAAGGAGACGTGCGATGTCCTCAGAGAGCTCTTCGTCAAGAAGGAAAAGCTGCTCGAGGAAGAATATGTAAAAATCCTCGAGAGCGTCATCCAGGTCCGCAAGGACATCGAGCACGGCATCAAAAAAGAAGCCACCGGCAAGGAGATTGACAAGCTCGTGGAAGATTCTGAGCGCTACATGAAGCGGCTCAAGAAACTCTTCACCCAGATCGAAAAAATCAAGGAAGAAGAGATGATCCTGGGACTGCACGAGACCATGACGACTGTGATCAGGGACGTGCTCAAGAGCGAAGGCATGGACAAAATCCTCGAGGAAGAGCTCATCAGTAGTTTCGAGGACAAGCTCATCTCGACTGGCAAGGTGCCTGCGAAAATGCTCAGACTGCTCAATGAGTTCATCGACGCCAAGAAAGCCTACGATGCAGGAAAGCTGACCAAGACTGACGTTGACAAGGCACGCAAGAACGCCTCAGAGCTCGCCAAGTTCCTCGTCGAATACCTGCAGCGCAAGCGCGGCAGGGAGCTCGAGCAGGCAAAAGTCAGGGTGAAATATGGCGAGAAGTTCGGCGAAATCACCCTGCTCGGGAACACGGCATTCGTGATCCGCAACATTGATGCTCAGGAAAAGATCATCGAGAAGGCAACGATCAACCAGGACGGCTCGCTCGGACCCCTTGAGGCAAGCTCGTGGGAAGAATACGAGAAAGCGCTCGCGAAAATCGCACTCCCTCCCAAGGCATTCATCAAGGAACCGGTCTTCGAGAGCCTCAAGAAGATCTTCGGCCGCGACGTCGAAGTGCTCGTGACGCAATAGAAACATTTATAATCTATTTTTTCCTTTCCTTTCTCGTCAAAGGGGTGGTACCATGAAGACTGGCATTACCGTGGCAGAAGCGATGACACAAAAGCCGATTACCGTCACGTCAACAACGACCGTCGAACAATGCACCCAGATCATGAGCCGCAACAAAGTAGGCTCGGTTGTTGTCCAGGATAAGGGCGAGTTTGTCGGCATACTTACTGAACGCGACATCGTGCGCAAAGTCGTAGCGCAAGGCATTTCTCCCCATAAGAAGGTCAAGGAATTCATGTCCTCAGAGATGCTCACGATCGAGCCAGACCAAGACATCTTTGAGGCGATCGCGCTCATGCGCGATGCAGACATCAGGCACTTGCCTGTTGTTTCTGACGGCCAATTGCTCGGCCTTGTCACGATCAAGGACCTGCTCAAGATCGAGCCAGACCTGTTCGAGATCCTCGTTCAGAAATTCGAGCTCCGTGAGGAAGAGCGCAAGCTCAGCGAACTCGGGCGCGAAGAAGAGACAGAATAATCCTGATGCAATCAATCCTCCTTCGACATTCCGTGCCGGCCTCTTCTCGTTTGAGCACTGAATACCTTTCTTCACAAGGTTTTTATAGAACTGCCTGCCAATGCACCAAGGGGTGAGTATTAATGGAATGCGTCTCGATAGGAAAACCAGCTCCTGACTTTGTTGCAGAAGCATATCACGACGACAAGATCAAGAAGATCTCGTTGAAATCCTTGCGCGGGAAATGGGTCGTGCTCGCGTTTTATCCTGCCGATTTCACCTTCATCTGCCCGACCGAACTCGGCGAGCTCGCAGACAATCACGCGCTCTTCAAGAAGATGGATGCAGAAGTCCTCAGCATCTCCACAGACACTGCGTTCGTACACAAGGCCTGGCATGACGCCAGCGCCACCATCAGGAAAATCAGGTTCCCCATGATCGCAGACCCCACACGGACGATCTGCAAATCCTACGGCACGCTCATCGAAGACCAAGGGCTCAGCTGGCGCGCCACGGTCATCATCGACCCGAACGGCATCGTCAAGTGGTTTGAGATGCACGACAACAGTATCGGCAGGAATACTGCAGAAATCATCCGCAAGCTCCAGGCAGCACACTATGTGTCCAAGCACCCAGGCGAAGTCTGTCCGGTGAGCTGGCAACCCGGCAGGAAGACGCTCAAGCCAGGATTGAACCTTGTAGGTAAAATTTGAGCATGAAATCTGTTTTTCTTGCGCTTGCATTGCTTCTGTTAACCAGCTGTGCGCAACTCACGACAGAACAAGAGAACTTCAAGACAGTGTGCGAGGCACACAAGCACGCATTCATGAAG
>CAYYLN010000005.1:9611-15437 GCA_964472615.1 uncultured Methanosarcinales archaeon | reverse complement strand
ACAAGGAAGAATACCTCAATTCTATCACAAAGGCTTAGAAGGATTCCAATAGCATCAGGCTCGGGTCTTCCAGGTGCTTGATGAGGTCGGTCACGAACCGTGCTGCTTCTGCGCCGTCAATGATGCGGTGGTCAAAGGTGAGTGAGAGTGGCAGGATCTTCCTGACGACGATCTGGCCATCCTTGACCACCGGCCTGTCCTGGATCCTGCCTAATGCGAGGATCGCACATTCAGGATGATTGATGATCGGCGTCGCGTGATCGCCGCCGATTGTGCCGATGTTCGTGATGGTGAATGTCCCACCGCGCAGGTCTTCGCGCGCGATTTCCCTGTTTCTCGTTTCCTCGGCCTTCGCGTACAAGTCCTTGGCGATCTCCAGGATGCTCTTCTGGTCGCAGCCCTTGATGACTGGAACAATCAAACCATCGGTCGTGTCCACTGCAAATCCAATGTTATAGTATTGTTTGACCACGATCTCGCCAGAAGCATCATCCAGCGAGGAATTGACGTAGGGGTGTTCTTTGAGCGCGATCACGGCTGCCTTTGCAATAAATGGCAAAAAGGTAAGCGGATACCCCTTGTCCTCTGCAATCTTCTTTTTTTCTGCGCGGATCTTCGCGAGCTCGGTAACATCTGCTTCATCCATATGCGTCACTGGCACGGTTGTCTGGAATGCGCGCGTCAGGTTCTCAGCAATCGTCTTGCGCAAGCCTTTCAGGGGAATGCGCAGTACACGACCATAGTCCTCGAACGTAATCCGCGGGCCTTTCCGCTCGATCGCCGCAGCCGGCGGTGCTTTTCCTGACGCATTACGCACATCTGCCTCAGTGATCCTGCCTCCAGGACCGGTTCCGTGCACTCGGGTGAGGTCAACGCCGAGCTCTTGGGCGAGCTTGCGCACCGCAGGCAATGCCTCGACAATGGTCACCAGAGACACAGGAACGGCCTTTGGCGCAGGTCTTTCTTCCTCTTCCTCAGGAGCTTCCTCAAGTTCGCCGACAGCGCCTGTTGCGCCTTTCGCGATGCGGCGTGCAGGCGCTGCTACCTTTGCGGTTGCTTTCTCTCCTGCCTCACCAATCGTGACGACCACATCACCGACCTTGACCGTGTCCCCCTCACGGAAATAGATCTTCAGGATGGTTCCTGCCTTTGGCGACGGCAAATCAACAACCGCTTTGTCTGTCTCGACTTCAGCGATGGGCTGGTGCTCCTTGACCGTGTCGCCTTCCTTGATGAGCCATTTCTTGATTTCTCCTTCGTGAATTCCTTCTCCCAAGTCTGGTAATTTGAAATCATATGCCATGTCAGAACCTCATTGCTTCATTGACTGCTGCCGTGATGCGTTCCACGCTCGGCAGGTAGTCGAATTCGAGCTTGAAGTACGGGAAGGGAACGTCAAAGCCTGTGACGCGCTGCACCGGCGCCTTGAGATTGAGCAAACAATGCTCCTGGATGCGCGCGATGATCTCTGCACCCCAACCGCCTGAGCGCGGCGCCTCGTGCACAATGACTGCACGGCCGGTCTTTTGTACGCTCTGCATGATTGTTGCTTCGTCCAATGGTTGAATCGTGCGCACGTCAATGACCTCTGCGCTGATGTTGTTCTCTGCGAGCTTGCTCGCTGCCTCGAGCGTGTCCTTCATCATCGCCCCCCAGCTCACGAGCGTAACGTCTGTTCCTTCACGAGCAACATCTGCCTTGCCGATGGGCGTGAAATATTCTTCCGCAGGCACTTCCATCTTGATGGCGCGATAGACTTTCTTTGGCTCGAGGAAAATGACCGGGTCAGGATATTTGGTCGCGGAAAGAAGCAGGCCTTTTGCGTTGAACGGGTTGCTGGGAATGATCACAGTGAGGCCTTGCGTGTGCGCATACACTGCCTCCATGCTCTCTGCGTGATGCTCAAGCGCGCGAATGCCGCCGCCATACGGGGCGCGGACAATCATGGGGCACGTGAATCTGCCGCGCGAACGATTCCTGATGCGTGAGGCGTGCGAGACGAGTTGGTCCCATGCTGGAGGAATGAAGCCATCAAACTGTATCTCGGCAATGGGTCGCATGCCATTGATCGCAAGGCCGATGCTCGTGCCGACAATGCCTGACTCGCTCAAGGGCGTATCGATCACGCGCTCAGGACCATGCTTTTTTTGCAACCCATCCGTGACCCTGAATACGCCGCCATCCTTGCCAATGTCCTCGCCGAGCAACAAGATATGCTCATCGCGGGCAAGCGCTTGGTCTAATGCTTGATTCAATGCCTCGACAATGTTGAGCTTGGTCATCTACTTTTTGAACCTCTTCACGTAGTCCATCTGCTCTTTCAGATGCGCAGGAATCTGCGCGAACACATTCGTGAACATGTCTTCAGGTTTTGGCTGGTGCTTCTCAGCCTCGTCAATGGCTTTCCTGACTTCCTGCTGGCATTGGTCAGTTATTTTCTTTTCCCATGCTTCAGTCCAGATCTTCTTGGCCTTGAGATACTTCCTGAACCGCTCGATTGGGTCTTTCTTCGCCCACGCCTGGAGCTCTTTCTCGGTCCGGTAGCGCGTCGGATCGTCCGCAGTCGTGTGCGCGCCCATGCGATACGTCAATGCCTCAATCATGGTCGGACCCTTACCCGCGTATGCTTTTGCAAGTGCGTCCTTGGCAGCGACGTAACACGCGAGCACGTCGTTACCATCAACAACAATACCGTCAAGGCCATACGCGATTGCCTTCTGGGCGAGCGTCTGTGCTCGCGTCTGGCATCCTGCAGTATCATGGCATGTGCGCGGCAGTGAGATTGCGTATTCGTTGTTGCGGCAGAAGAACACCACCGGAAGCCTGAAGACACCGGCAAAATTCATTCCCTCGTGGAAGTCACCTTCACTTGTTCCTCCGTCGCCGAAGAACGTGAGCACTGCGATCTTCTCCCCACGCATCTTCGCAGCCCAGGCAATACCTGCTGCATACGGGATCTGCGTGCCGATCGGAATGCAGACCGTCATGTTCCGTTGGCCCTCAGGCATCCTGTTACCGTCCTCAGAGCCTCCCCAATGGATGAACAAGTTCTTGATGGGTACACCGCGAGCGATGTACGCGCCATGCTCTCGATAACTCGGCACAAGCCAATCTTCCTTCTTCATCGCGAACGCAGGAGCCACGTGGCACGCTTCCTCTCCCAGAGACTCCGCATACGTACCGATACGGCCCTCGCGCTGCATATTCAGCGCGGTCTGGTCAAATGTACGCTCAAGGACCATCAGCCGGAAGAGCTCCTTCAATTGCTCTGCAGAAAGCTTGGGCTCGAGCTTTTTGTCCACCTTTCCATTCTCGTCAAGAATCTGCAAATACGAAACGCTGAACTTGGCAATAACTTCTTTTGGCATAAGCACCCCTTTCGTCACAAGAACGGGATTATTTGTTTATAAGGGTTTCGCTGCATTGTTCACAACAATTTTTATATACGCGATTGCCGAACACCGACACATGTGGCAGGTGTATACCGGAGCGATGGACGCCGCGATGCATCTCGCATTGGACGAAGTGCTCTTCTCCCGTGCGAAAGAAGGTACGTACAGTCTGCTGCTCCCAAACTATTCCTCACCATGCATTGTCCTCGCCCACGACCAGCACATCCGCGATTATCTCGGTGACGGAACCGTTGCATACACTCGGTGCTTCACGCCCGGTGGCGCGATGCTCTGCGACAAGAACGTGCTGCCATTCAGCATCGCCGTGCCGAGAACCGTTGAGAGCGACGACTATCGCAAAGATCCCAAAGAAGTACACAAGTACTTCAGCGGAATCATCAATACCATCCTGCAGTCCCTCGGCGTGCACGAAACCGTTATCGGTGAACAGTTTTACATCAAGGTCAAAAGGTCGCCGAGGAACCTGCCCTTGGTCGGTACGTCACAACGCATGGAAAACAAAGCCCTGCTCTATCATGGCGTGATCACGCTTGACCGGTGGAATGCAGACCAGCTCAACACACTCATCAAGCTTCGGACTCGCGGTGATCTGCGCGAATACGACAAGATCAAGGACTTACCGTATGTGCGGGCTTACACGCCCCTCCCCCTTGATGATTTGAAGACACACATACGCATCGCGTTTGCGGAGCATATCGCAGGAACGCGTGATATCCAGGCAGTTCCTGAAGCATTGCGTCAAGAAGCAGACGACCTTGTCGCGACCGTGTACCGCAACGACGCGTGGAGGAAAGACGCGCAACATCCATCCTGGGATAGAATCTCATGCACTCGGCTGCAGGAAGGCATGGGCTTCTGCCTGCTCGGCAGTGAGTTCCAATAATACTGTGTCAAGAACCGCGATTCTTAAGTCTCGGAAATCCGCTGATTTCCGACGAACTTGACAACGCAGCAGCGTTGGTCAAGTCACGCTCACGATTTCTAACACGGAAATCGTGACATTTATATAGCACTTCATTCGTGGAGTTCTGCATGATCGACGTGAACGAGAACATGCACGCATGGAGCCACTTCGTGCTCTTTCTCATGCTCTTCATGATCGCGCTTGCCGTGCTGCGCATGGGCGGACCGACCGGGCTCGCAGCAAACAACCAGACAATCAGTGCTGACGGCGTGACCGACCTGAAGCCATTCCTGACCGCGGTCGGGTTACTGATGGGCTTGTTCATCGCGATTGCGTTTGCGATAAGCGCGAGCTTTGATGGTCATCGCTCGCAGCAGGTAATCAAAGCACAACCAAACCAGGAAGAATCCGCCATCTCAATCAACACGATCAATCGCGAACTGCAGCGCATCCGCCGCAGGCTCGGACGATTCCAATAAAGGTTTTTAAAGGACCCCCTCTTTTTTTCAAATGCCCGGGTAGCGAAGTGGCTAAACGCGCTGGACTTAAGATGTCCGCTGTCCGCACAACAGTTTTGGGCAGTTCGCTGGAGAAATCCAGTCCCGTAGGGGTTCGCAGGTTCGAATCCTGCCCCGGGCATTATCTTTTTAAGTACCTGCTTTTGATCATACCTATGAGCAGATCGAACAAGAAACAAGACGTTCTGGCTACGCCGACAAAAAACAACAAAATGTATGTCGGCATTGGCTTTGCCTTGGCCACCGCAGGACTCATTACGTGGAGCTCATATGAACTCTTCAGAAAGAGCGAAGCCAAACGTGAGACGTATTCACAACAGCACGTGAAGCGTGTCCCTCTTTCCAACCACAATCGCAGCGGACTGCTCATTAAATCAGGCGCCACGCTCGAGATTTTTACGTCATCACCAGAACAATGGATTGGAACACGGCTCACGTTGGACGAAAAGCTCTGCCGCCAATGGGCGTATTACGCTCCGGTAAACATCAGGATTCCTGAACTTGATTATAGCGCAACGCTTCCTGTTGAAGACAACGTACGTTCTGCCGAGACACAATTTTCCCAACCTGCACCATTAGCAGAAAGAACCTATCATTACGTGGTCACCGGTCGAGATCCACAGACCCAAAACGCAATAGAATTGTGGTGCCACGTTTTGCAACCACGAAAGAGATGAATAACAATCTTTAAATACGATTCTCCTTGTTGTCAATACACGCCTCCGTAGCATAGTAGCTATTGCGCAGCCTTGGTAAGAACGAGGTGACTCGTGAACTGGTTGACGAGTGAATGAGTTAACTTGTGAACAAAGAGGCTGAGGTCGCGGGTGCAACTCCCGCCGGAGGCTTCAGCACCCCGTTCGTAAGCCCACACATCAAAGGGCGGATGAACGGGAGCTTTCTTCTGTCCTACTGGGCCCAGTCTGGGCCTGAAAGAACATAAAGCCAAGTGTCCTACAAAAGTCCGCGAAGAAGTGTCCGCGCAGCGTCC
>CAYYLN010000005.1:0-9601 GCA_964472615.1 uncultured Methanosarcinales archaeon | reverse complement strand
CTACAAAGCTTTTGTGCCACAAAAGGGCTACAAAGTTCAAATAGCGGATTTGGTACCAAAATGGTACTGAAACTTGATAAGCGCTTTTTGCGCTACAAAATTGATAAATGTGTTTTGGCACCGTTTGAGCGGACAAACCGGAAATAATTTTCCGATTTCGGATATTTCCTGGACACAGGTTCATATTGTTTGCTGATTCAGCACAAAAGTGCTGTTTCAGCAATTTTTTGAGCCTGAATTAATATGCGTGACTTGGCTTTATGATTGATGTGCAAACTCCCGAAACAACGGATTGGCTCGGTGCAGGAGTCTGGAGACCCACAATGGATACGACAGACTACCATCGGTTTAGCACGCAATACAGGACTGCAATAACGCGGCTTTGGAAGGCGAAAATGCCTGAAGAAGACAAGAAGCTCGTCGAGCGTTTTGTGCGTGACTTTAAGGCAAAGGGAACAGGGCATTCGCGCCTGACCAAACTCGTGCGAAATCTCGCTATTATCGGCGAAATGCTCGGCAAACCATTCAAAGACGCCACTGCTGAGGATATTAAGCGCATCGTGCATCATTACGAATCCAGCGAGTATTCTGTCTGGACAAAGCACGACGTCAAATGCATCCTGAAGCAATTCTACAAGTGGCTGGACGGTGAGGATTATCCAAAAATCGTGAAATGGATTAAGACCACTATTCCGCACTAGGACAAACCGCTCGTCCCAGAATCCGCACTGCTCATAGCAGACGAAGTAAACAAGCTCATAGCGACAGCTGACCACCCACGCAACAAAGCCATTCTTGCTTACTTTGCGTGCGAATGTCGTAAAACGCTTGAGCGCGGTGAGCGTTCCTTTTCGTTTCTGGCTGGCGTGGCTGTCGTAAATGAATCGCGGCTCAAAAATGGGTTGGAGGATGTTGATGAGTGCGTGGTGGACGATGCGGTCGCGGAAATCGCTGACGCAGATTTTGCGCGTTTTCGGGTCGCGAAGGATAAAGGTCTTCAACGGTCGCGGGACGTACGTTCTTGTTTTGAGTTCGTAGTGCAGTGTTGCAAGATGGGATTTCGCGTGCTTGTCAAATTCCTGAACGTGGGGGTTGCGCGTTTTGTGCTTGCGCGCCTGCTCGTACGCTGCCTGCAGGTTTTCCCACGAGCACAATTTTTCGAAAAGGTGTTTGTATGTTTTCATGTGAGAATGAAGTGTCCCGGATAGGTGGCTATTCCACGCGACGCCCTGTTGTTGTAGTTGTTGCCGTTGACATTGTACCTGTTGTTGTTGTCACGGCCAACAGGCCACGCAGTAGCCCTGCACACCCTTGATGTTGCACTGCCGCTTCAAGACTTTCACCATGTGGTTACTGGTTGTTGCGGCTGTATTTCATAGGAATGCTGCTTGCGCAGGCTCTTCCCTTGATGGCAGGACGTGTAGTCCCTTCCACCGCAGCCCGTGAGGGCATGTTGGTAAATACTCCGGGACAATGAAGCGAAATCATGGTTAGGGTGATTTTTTTGCGCGCGACGGACGTACCCCACGCGACGCCCCGTAGTTGCAGTAGATGACATTGTACCAGTCGTTGCTGACACGGCCAACAGGCCACGCAGCGCCGTCAGCTGGGAAAGCGATGTTTGCTTTGCGGTTGCCTTTTTGCAATTCTTCAGGCAAGTCTTTGAATGGACGAGTGTAAAGGAATGTAACGAGGTTTGTATCTATTTCTTGCAAAGGAATCCACACGTTTGATGCTTTTCCCGCGATAGAGAATTCCTGTTTGTCCGCGAATTTGAAATCTTGCTTGACGTATTTGTCGTTCTTCCAAACAAGTCCTTCAGGGTCAAGGTATGCAATGAGTTTGTCACCTTGCCGTTCGAATGCGCAGCTCAGCCACTCGCCATAATTTGTGAAGAAGTCAGTGTTCACGTCCGCAAGCGCTCCGGCAAGCTTCTGTTCAAGACCGTCAATAATCAATCCGAATGCTTCTTGCGGACGAGGATGGCGTTCGTAGCCGGTCAATTTCAGGCGTTCCAAGCTCTTGTCGAAATACAGGAGTTCTTTTGCAGTCCCTTGTTTGCGATAGGCGCGAGGTTCAAACTCAATGTCTTTGTACGATGCGGTAATGATGTTTTGCCGCGGTAGTACGGGACTGGTTTCTTGTTTTGCGGGCTTGCGCTCGGTCAATTTGACATCTTCCCCTGTAAGATTGTAATCAATCGGGTGTTTCGGGTCTGCGAAAGGGTTTTTGGTCATCGTGACACCTTGCCGTAGGACTTGTATTTGTTGCTTGCCACCGTGACCATCAGGCGCGTGAGGTCGTCGCTTCCGTGAACGTGATAGACCGGAACGTTCCAGCGCTCAAGGTCTTTGCTGAACTGGTTTTTCCCGCCGATTTGGATGTGCGCGCTCGCGCACTTCGTGACAATGCCTTTGTACTCGTTCTTGATGCTGTTCCAGTTCTGGATGTCGCCGTCAGAAATGCTGAGCAGGAACGTGTTTTCGTCCTGCACGTGCTCGCGCAGCGTGCTCACGTCAAGCGTGGTGCCTCCGAACTGGGGCGTCAGGAGCAGTTTTCGCGCGTGTTCTCCTGTTGCGCCGATTGTTTCTGCGCTGAAATTAATCGCGCCGCTGTCAACGTAGGGTGCGATGTGTTGTGATTGCAAAAAGCGTTCAATGCCGTAATAGCCGAGGAGCGCGTAATGGTATTTGCTGTTGTCGCCCCAGGGAATGAAACGCGTGCTGCCCGCGTCAGTGTTGTCGGGCGATTGTTTCATGCTTTCGCTCGTGTCCAGGACTGCGAGACGGAATTTTGGAAATTTGCGGATGTTTTGCTTGTAGGTTTCGTTCGTGTCAATCCATCACTTGTTCACGTGAAGCGCGACCGTGCCGACGTGCTGTAGTACGAACTTGGATTTGCGGACAAGCAGGTCGTGGGTTTCGGGGTCGAACGCTTCCTTGCCGTATGCGACGAGCGGGAACGAATATGCTTTGGTGAATGTTTCGATTTGGACGGGAATGTTGCGGGCGAGCTTGCGATACAATGCGTCAAGTTGTTCAAAGCAGTCCCTGTTTGTTGCGGGACCCGTTCCTGCAGTGTAGCGTGCGAATGAGACTTTTTCTTGCCCTTCGGGGCTTGCGAGTTTCTTGTCAAAAGCACTCTCCTTGCCCGATTGCGGCGTTCCTTGAAGTGAAGTACCGAACATGAGGTGCGGTTGCGGTTCTTCAAGCAGGGGAAGCATTGCGTGCGCGAATTGTTCGGCGCGTTCTGTCCATGATGTTTTTTGGTAGAGTTGGGCAACGCGTTCTTGGACTCCTCGTGAGCCGCGGGTTTTCGGAAGATTCCACGCGGCAAGCGCGTCTTTGAGCGCTTTGGTGGTTTCTTTCTTTCCCGTGTACCACCGCTTGAGGAAATCATTATCGATGCGTTCTCCCCAGAGCGCGAGGTTCAATCTAACGAATGCTTCGTAAAAGGGAGTGTATTTGCCGTGCGTCATTCCTTGCTCGTTCCAGAAAAGGATTTGTCCTGCGTGATTGGTGTATTGCTTGCAGTTCGTGTTGTCAAGCACGTCCTCAAAGGCGTTTGCGACGTGGCTCGTGAATGATTCTTTGCCGTGCTCGTGCAGCACCTTGTTGACTTTTTCGGTAATGAGGTCGTGCTGTATTTCATCGTAAGGGCATCCGTTGCCTGTGCCGCGGGGTAATTCCCAGTGTCCGCATTCGTGGTAGAGAATATCTTCGCAAATCTTTTCGAGCGGGTGAACAATGTTGCGTTTGCTTGCGTATTTTTCGGTCTTTTTGTCACGCACGGGCGCATAGTTTTCTTTGAGGGTTATTTCGATGTGCCAGTCTCCCGGCTCGATGTGGGCGCTGATGGGTTCTTGTGTGTCGCTGTTTTCGTTGATTTTGAGCCGTCCGCCTACCAAGCCAATCTTGCTTTTTTGGCGATTCAGTTTTTGCTCAAGTTCGTAGAGATTCATGGTGAACCTTTGTTTCTTGTGGAAATTTTTGCGCTCGCCGAACGTACCCCACGCGACGCCCAGTCGTAGCTGTAGCCGCTGACATAGTACCTGCTGACGTAGTCACGGCCAACAGGCCACGCAGTGTTTTCTGCAGGAATCAAAATGCCTGCATTCTTCTGAATCTCATCAGGCAATTTGTCAAAAGGTCGAGACCACAAATACGTGACAAGGTCAGGGCTTTTCTTCGCAACGTCTTTGATAGAGATGTAATCTTCTGATTTGAGTCCTTTGACCGGGAACGTTTTGTCCGAGGTAAAAGTCATTTGTGAAAAGTCGTACTTGTCTACCCATACAATTTTTTCAGGATGTTCATAACAATGCAGAGTATTTCCTTCGCGCTTGAAGACCAAGCTCAGCCATTCGCCATAACTCTTGAGCATGTCTTCTTTGACGTGTTGTTCGTTGCCGGTAAGCTTTCCTTCCAAGCCATCAAGGATGAGCACAAACGCTTCATGGGGCAAAGGGTGGCGTTGGAATCCTGCTTTGCGCAGGCGCTCCAAGCTCTGGTTGAAATAGAATGTTTCTTTGTCATTTCCTTTGCGCGGCGCTTTCAGCTCGAATTCCAAGTCCTTGTACGATGCCGCAACGATGCTCTGCTGCGGGACTTCAATAACAGGATGTGCTTCGGGCTTGCGCTCGGTCAATTTGACATCTTCCCCTGTAAGATTGTAATCAATCGGGTGTTTCGGGTCTGCGAAAGGGTTCTTGGTCATTTTGCCTCGCGGCTGGTGCGTTCAAGGATGTCTTTCATGTATGCCCATCTGCCGGTGAAGTCTTTGGCGTATTTGAGTGTTCCTTTTTGCGCGCTCGCGATAGCCTGCTGCAAGACGTCCTGCTTTTGCACGAACTCGCTGCGGATGCCGTCAATGACTGCCTGCATGGCGGCATAACTGTTGCCGTCGTAATGCTGGTCGATGGCGGAAGGGTGCAAAACCCCACTTTGCGCGCCAATCAAGTACGCAGCGTCGAGCACTGGCTCGATGCTTGACTCGTACGGCTGCTCTTTGGCTTCCTTTACTTTTTCGAGTGCTTGCGCCAGCGTGAGTGTGCTGATGGCTGCGCGCGTGCTGAACGGGAAAATGAGTGCGGCATCGCTTCCTTTGTCGTGGTTTTTGACGCAGCCGGGCCAGGCGTTCTTGTTCTTGCGCTTGCTCTCTCCCGGAACGCCTTCCAAGTAATCAAGAGCGTGCACAAAATACAGTGCAGCTGCGTACTGCAGTGCGGTCGGCGAATGCTCCTTCAATTCGTCGTGCAGTGCAATGATGAGGTTGGTTTTGTCCGTGCTTGCGGAGTCGCTGACGCGAGGGTCTTTCTTGCCCACGAGCACGTCGAGAGTATCATTGGCAGTTTTGGGGAACGTGTCAACGTCGATAAGGACGTGCATGCGGTCGCGCAGTGCGCGGTCAGTCTCGCTCGTTCCGACATACCTGCCGTTGCCGACGTTGCCGGAAGCAATGCCGATGCTGTAGCCGTTCTTGCCCAAGGGGTGTTTCACGCCGTCGATGGTGATGAATCCGTCGAACAGGTTGAAGAACTGGTTTTGAACTGCGGGAATGCAGCGCGTCAATTCGTCAACCACGTACACGGGATGATTGGTGTGTTCGGTCACTTCCTTGACGTCCTCAGTTGTTTTTGCGCTGCGCAATTTTTCGAGGTTGAGGCGCGTGAACATTTCCTTGATGGTGAGGTCGTTGCGTCCTTGCTCAAAGAATCCTTTGTTGCCGAACAAGCCGAGAATGTCGTTTTCGAGCTGGGTTTTGCCTTCACCTGTTTCTCCCACGAGCAAGACGTTGAGTTTGCCGATAAGGCAGGCTTTCACGAGGTCTTCCATTGTCAGGCCGGAAACGATTTCGGTCTGGTTCTTGTAGTTCTGGAGCTTGAGTGCATTGATGTCGGTCATTGTTCTGCCTCCTTGAGCACCACGATGCGCACTTCCGCGACCGTTCCGGGTTGGAGTTCGCGCTCAAGCACTTTTGGTATGGTGATGACTGCTTGGCTGCCGTGCTTGCTGATGCGTTTGGTAATGGTGAAAATCTTGTTCATGGTATACATACCACCCTTGAGAGGCAAGAGCATGAATGGTCTATATAAAACTTTCGATTATTAACCACTAACTAGTGGTTAATAATATGGCAGAAAGCTTTAAATAATAGTTCTGTTTAATGAAACTATTATGGGGAGCAAAGAAGAAAGCGTGCTTTGGCTGTTTTTTAATGAATCGTCAAGGCACTGGCATTTTGAGCAAATCTTGAAAGCGGCAAAGGTAAGCAGGAGCAATGCCGTGAAATGGCTGGCAAAACTCGAGCGAGAAGGAATCATTCTCTACGTAAAGCCAGAAGGCAAAATGCCTTACTACATTGGAAACGTGAACAACCCCGCCTACCAAAACCGCAAAAAAGTATATGCGCTCGCCAAACTCCAGCAATCCGGATTCCTTGACCACTTGACCGCGCTTCCTGACACGAAAGTCATCATCCTGTTCGGCAGCTTTTCGCGCTGGGACTGGTACAAAGAAAGCGACATAGACCTATTTATTTACGGAAATGATGACAAATTGGACATCGCGACATACGAAACTGCATTGAAGCGGGAAATCCAGGTGTTCACGGTAAAAAATGAGAAAGATTTACGAGAATTCAATCCCGGACTATTGAGAAACATTATTAATGGCTACCGCATCAAGGGCAGAATCGATGAATTACTTAAGGTGACTGAAAATGCCACGGTATAGAACAAGCAAAGAAGTCTTTGAATCCTGCCAAAATGACGGCTTCTACAGAGACCAAAGCGAGCCGGACGCAAAAGAAATACAAACAATGGTAAACATCGGGCTGGCAATTTTGAGGCAGGCACAAAAGCTCATTCCCCTGACACCACAAGATGCAATCGATTGGACAGTCATATTCACGATGCAGTACGATGCGCTCCACCAATTCACCGATGCCTTTCTGCGTTTCGACCGCATCAAGAGCAGTAACCATCAATGCTTGTTCGCATACCTCTGTGAAAAGCATCCCGAACTCGATTTTGACTGGGGATTCCTTGAAGAAATCCGAACAAAAAGAAACGGCGTGCACTACTACGGAACGCCCGTCAGCTATACTGAGTGGAAAAAGAGAGAAGTACAAATCAATCTTTACATCAACACGCTCAAAAAAGCAATTGAAGAAAAACTCAAAACCGAAAAGTAAATATGCAAGCGGCCATTTCTCTTACAAAGATTCTTGCACCAGAGAACAAACCATGAATCTGCTTACGAAGAGGGTGCCGCTTCCCGCGTGAGGCTTGCGATAGCAAGATGACGGCGTCTCGTCAACCAGAGTTGGCGACGAATTTGAGGACGCGCGCGTCCTCACGTGACCAGCCGACTGCAGTCGGCGCTGCCCGCTGGAGACTTGAATTCGCGTAATGGAGGAAAACATGCCAACAGACCGGAAAACCATGGACAAGTTGAAGAGAGGATATCGTGACGAGCTTGCGGCCTTGGAAGAGAAGTGCAAAGGCGGCAACGCGACTGCGGAAGAATACAAGCAGTTAAACAAGCTTCGTAAGAAAATGAAGTGATTTTCCTTATTGTCAAGAACCACCTGCTCAAGCAGGTGGCGTGAACGAGACGTTCATTCAGAAAGCGAAGGCACGTGGTTCTTGAGTCTCGGAAATCCGCGGATTTCCGACGAACTACTTGAGAAACCGCGTTTCTCAAGTTACTTGAATAACAAAGTTATTCAAGTTCATCGCCAATCTATGATTGGCGAGACGTCGACAAGCTTTGCTTGTCGAGATGACAACGCAGCTGCGTTGGTCAAGTCATGCTCGAAAACTGCTCGTTCTGTCGGAAACGTCGCGCGTTTCCGAGCATGCTCGCGATTTCCATCAAATGTCGTAGACTATGGAAATCGCGACATTTCTACTGACTGAAGTCAGTAGCGTACGTCAAGAGCAGTTTTCGACATGTTAATGCCGCTTGCGCTTCCAGAAGGGCTTGTGCTGCTTGTGGCGGCCGTGCTTCTGGAATGCCCCGTGCGCAGGGCCTGCGATGGTCGCGACTTTCTCAAAGGCAGGAAGCGGTGCGGACGCAATCTGCCTGCCCAGGATGCGCGATATCTGCTGGAAGTCGCGCGCGTCCTGCGTCGTGACAAACGTGACTGCCTCGCCTTTCGCGCCTGCCCGTGCCGTGCGGCCGATGCGGTGGACATAATCGTCCGCAGTCATGGGCAGGTCGTAATTGTAGACGTGCGAGATATTGTCGATGTGCAGGCCACGCGAAGCGACATCGGTCGCGACAAGGACCCCGATTCCGCGCTTATGGAGATTGCTGATCGTCTGGATGCGCTTGCTTTGCGAGAGGCCGCCGTGGATGGGCGTTGCGTCGATCCTTTGCGCGCGCAGGCTCTTCGCGACCTTGCCGCAGTTGCGCCGCGTCGCGCAGAAAACAAGCGCGATCCCGGAGGTTTCCTGCCTCAGGCAGTGCACGAGCAACGACAGCTTGTCTTGCGCATGAACCGCGTACGCCCGCTCAGCAAGCAGGCTTGTATCAACATACGTCTTTCCCTGCACGGAAACCGGCGTGCGCATATAGCGGTTAACGAGCGAGCGCAGCCGCGGAGAGAGCGTCGCGCTGAACATGATGGTCTGGCGTTCACGGGGCGTCTGGCGCATGATTTTCTCGACGTCATCGACAAAACCCATGTCGAGCATCCGGTCTGCCTCGTCAAGGACAAGGTAACGGACGGTATTGAGCCGCACCCCTTGCCCGATCACGTCCAAGAGCCTTCCTGGAGTCGCGACGACGACGTCTGCCGTGCGCAGGGCGCTGAGCTGCGGGCCGATTCCGACGCCGCCGAAGACAGGGACAATCCTGAGATGCATATATTTTGCGAATCCATTGAGCGCCTCGCAGACCTGCATGCATAATTCGCGCGTGGGAGTCAGAATCAGCGCGTGGATCCCCTTGCCATGGGAGAGCTCGCTGAGAATCGGGAGCCCGAAAGCAGCGGTCTTTCCCGAGCCGGTCTGCGAATGCCCGATGACGTCCTGGCCTGAACTGATCAGCGGAATCGCCTTTTCCTGGATTTGCGTCGGAGACGCATAGCCCTGGTCGTCGATGGCTTTCAGTATCGGGACGGGCAGATGGAAGTCAGTAAAGTACACGTGAATGCTCCAAGCTATTCTATTCTTTGAACTATATCTTTGAGAATAGTAATTGACTTTCAAGAATGCCTGGTTATAAATGTTTGCATCCCGCGTCCCGGGCAACACCGAAAAGTTTAAGGACGCTCCTTCCTGCACGAGGCTTGATGGAACAAGCGACATTCGCCGCAGGTTGCTTCTGGCACGTAGAAGAAGCATTCCGCGCCATCAAAGGCGTGAAGAAGACCGCGGTCGGTTATATGGGTGGCACGATGGAGAATCCGACCTATGAACAGGTCTGCACTGACGTGACTGGACATGCAGAAGTCGTGCAGCTCGAATACGACCCCAAGGTTGTTTCGTACCAAAACGTGCTCAAGGTCTTCTGGAGCATCCATGACCCGACCCAAAAGAACAGGCAGGGGCCTGACGAAGGAACGCAGTATCGCAGCGCAATCTTCTATCATA
>CAYYLN010000004.1:25064-25378 GCA_964472615.1 uncultured Methanosarcinales archaeon | reverse complement strand
ATAGGGAATGCTTCGGTGAAGCCGAGTGCGAACAGCAGGATGCAATCAGCGACTTTTTCGCCGATGCCCGGCAATTCCATCAGCCTTTCCTTTGCTTGCGCGTAAGACATTGTCCTGAACTTCGCGAACCAGGCATCGCTCACCTGCCTATTCACGCCTACAATATATTTTGCGCGGAAGCCAACCGCACACTGTTTCAGCTTCGCAGCATCATTGATTTCGCAGGGAGCAGGAAACGTGAAAAATGTCCTGCCTTTGAATACGACAGGATTGCCAAAATGCCGTGCGATGCATTCGAGATTGAGCTTGATCTT
>CAYYLN010000004.1:24481-25054 GCA_964472615.1 uncultured Methanosarcinales archaeon | reverse complement strand
CGAGCACAGGAAAGCAATCGTGCACTCCCAGGGGTTTTGTTTGATGATTCTCAAACCAGGATATCTCGTGATAGCCGTGCGGAGCATTGAGTCCTTGCTTAATTCATGATGAATCCTTGCGTACGGCTCATCGAGACCAAAGAAATGCCTCACGAATGCCGTGCTTGCGCCTTCATGGTGCAGTTTGTTCCCTTCTTGCCGCACGCAGAACACTTTTTCTCGAGTTACGACGTAATACCATCCTTCGTGCAAATGGTAGCGAAAAAACTGGCCAGAATCAAGCGTGTGCACGAGGTTGAAGCCTGGACACGCGAGGAAAGGCATACACGGTGCAGGTCATGCCCGGTGTTTAAATTCGTTGCGCTTCCGAAAAGCTTATAAACGAATTATGCAATGTTGTATACTAATATAACAAATTGATATAGCTGAGCGTTATTGCACAAAATGAGTAGGAAAAAAGAGTTAGTGATTGCACTTCTGAAACGAAATACCGATGGACTCACTATTGTTGAAATTGCCGCTCAATTGAAGATCTCACGCAATACGGTTGCTGTCGCACTCGCAGAGCTCAAG
>CAYYLN010000004.1:16753-24395 GCA_964472615.1 uncultured Methanosarcinales archaeon | reverse complement strand
TATCAGGCAGGTCGGCATGGCAAAACTACATTACTGGGAGGGGCAGAAATGAGCATCCTCGCCAAACGTGGAACCGTGCAGAAACTTCTCCCGCTGTTCTTCGTGATCATCGTGCTTACGTTTATCTATCTCAGCGCACCCTTGCACATCACCGGCCCAACAGGTTTGGATGTCCTGAATCCCGTCTGGACATATCAGAACAATGTAATTCTTGTGCCGGCAAATGGCCAACTCTCGGTGAATCTTGACGACTATTTCTCAAGCAGTACTCCCCTGACGTATCTCGCGAGTCGTTCTGATAAGATCAAAGTCGCTGTACAAGAAAATATGTTGGTGCTCGAGCCTTTGCCCGGTTTTATTGGCGAACGAACCATCACACTCTATGCTTCTGATGGGATACTGGTGATCCGGAAGCGCATCAGGATCGCGGTCGTTGCCGAACGCATCCCTGAACCAGAAATGATTCTTTCTCAAAGGGAAATCAAAGTTGAGAAAGCAGTAGAAGACCAGCTCGTGCAACAAAACGATGTTGCAGCAATCGTCATTCTCACAGAAACAAGTCCATTCACATTCACTACCACTGCTGCAAAATATCTTCAACTGCAACTTCTTGAACAACGAAAACAACAGGTTGCGCAAGCACAAAAAGCACTTCTTGCAAAAGTGAATGAACTGCCTGCCGGGGCGGGGATTACTGGTGCGGTGGTTGCAGAAATGGACTTTGAGATTGTCCGCGAATATGATACGATCAACGCGCTCGCGGTTAGACTCACCCGAACCGGCCTTGCGAAACTCAGAAATGACCCTGCTGTTGCGCAGATCCTCTTGGATAGACCATTCCAGGCAGTGCTCACCGAAAGCGTGCCACTCATTGATGCCGATGATGTCTGGAACCTCACGGTCAACAACACGAACATCACGGGTAAAGGCGAAGCAATATGCGTGATCGATACAGGCATTGATCTCACGCATCCCACGTTTGCCAACAAGATTGTTGGCGGGTATGATTATGTGAATGATGACACTTCTCCGCAAGACGATGCAGGCACGAGCCACGGCACGCACGTTTCCGGCATTGCTGCCGGCAACAGCAGCGCAGTCAAGGGCGTTGCTCCTGGTGCGCGCATTGTCCCTGTCAAAGTATGCAACAGCGCAGGGAGTTGTAGCGCAAGCGATATCCTTGCAGGAATCGATTATTGCAATAACAACTCAATCGCATTCAACATCACTGCCATTTCTGGTTCGCTCGGCGACAACACACAACACGACTCGACCAATTGCCCAACGCTCTTTGACAGCGCGCTGAATACGTCAAACACGCTCGGCATCATTCCCGTCTTCGCATCAGGCAATAATGGCTTTACCAGCGGCATCAACTATCCTGCCTGTTCTCCCCATGTGATCTCTGTTGGGTCAGTAAGCGACAGTGATGTGCACAGCAGTTTCAGCAACCGGGGCGGTGACCGGTTGGACGTGCTCGCGCCAGGCGAAACTATTGTCAGCGCCACAATCGGCGGTGGCACAGGATCGCTCAGCGGCACCTCAATGGCTACACCACATGTCTCCGGTGCGGTCGCATTGATTCAGCACAATCAGCGTGCACTGGGCAAACCAGTACTTTCGCTCGCTGAAATGCGCCAATTGCTGAAAGAGACAGGCAAACAAGTCGAGAGCTGGCACCGCATTGATACCTATGCCGCGATCGTCAAGCTGAACCAGAATTACACCATCAACATCAGCGACAATTCAGTCACGAATGCGACACCACCCAAGGCAAAAGTAAAATTCAAGGACACCACTGATTTGAGCAGATTTGTGGAATGCTCACAAATCAAACATAACTTTGTCGATATTAACTCAATCGCCTGCCCGCAGTTCAACAAGAGCGCACACATCTTCTTTGAGGGCTTGCCAGGAATCAATGCGACGCCGTTGAGAAACGGAGAGGCCTGTCTCACTGAGATCTGTCAAAACATCACCTTTGCCAACGGTACGCTTGAATTTGATGTGACCGCATTCACGAATTACAGCAGCAACAGCTCATTTTCCACGCAGGACAATGTCAGCGGGTGCGCAGTCATCAATGCGAGCACAGACCTGAATACCAATGTTCAAGCAAGCGGCAGTTGTTTCCTCATTAACGCAAGCCATATCTCCTTCAACTGCACTGGCTTCAGCATCAATGGCAGCGCAACAGGAATCGGCATCAACGCAACCGACCGCCTCAACATCACCATCAGAAATTGCCTTGTCGAGAACTTCAGCAATAACATTCTTTTGCAGCGGACAAATAACAGTTTTGTTCTCAATACGACTGCGCGCAACTCAAGCAGCGAAAGCATTGAGATAGGAACAAGCAACAACAACCTCATCGAAAACAGCACTGGCCAAAGCAACAGGGATGTTGGCATTGATGTGACGGGCGGTAACAATAACACACTCCTCAATGTTCTTGGATCATCACGAACGAATGCGGGTATCAGCCTTGATAGCGAAAGCGAAAATAACACGCTCACCAAAACGATTGGGATAACCTTCAGCAGCATCGGGCTTCTCTTAGACCAAGTCTCGAATATCACGATGAAGAACACGACTGCCAACGCGACAGGCGGAGGAACGTCATTCGTGATTACAAGCAGCACGTCAGCTGCACGCCTGAGCCATTTCAATCATTCGATCGACACCTCAAATGCCGTCAATGGCAAGCAAATCCTCTACGTTGTCGGAAACTCAAGTGTTGTTATTTCCGGCAATCCCGGCTTTGTAGGAATCGTCCTTGGCAACAATGCCACGATCGAAAACCTCACCGCAGGAGTTCTCTTTGCATTCACCAACAATTCAATCATTCGCAACGTCTCAGGCCATTTTAGCGAGATTGAAACCTTTGAATCCTCCAACAACGTGATTGCGAATGTGACCGCGAATGGTCGTATGGGTATCGCCCTCTTCTCGAACTCGAATAACAATACCGTCATTAACAATGTTGCCGTCAATGTGAGTTTCCTTGGCTTCCAATCCACTCAAGGGTTCAATAACGTTTTCGTGAATAACCGCGCGTTTAGCAACACCAGCGGCGCACTCACCATGGCAACCGCCGGTTCAGGCAACGTGGTTGAAAACAACAGTTTCTCCAGCAACCTCGGCCAGGCAATCACGCTCCTGGGGACGCAGCAGAACAACAGCTTCCGCAATACTATCCTGCGCACCAACCTCACCTGGATCAACATCGCAGCCGCAAGCACGTCGAACAACTTCACGAACACCACCGTTGAATCATCGAATGGCAACATCCGGATTATTCCCACTGTTCCTGCTCCGGGCGGAATCAATGTCAACCTCTCAAACCTGAATGTCACTGCAAACCACGCCTTCCTTAACAGCACCAACCTGACGTTCCTCAACACGAGCGCAGAGATCGTATTGTCTGGTATCACGTTCGTGAACCCACAGCTCCAGGTTGACTTTGAAGATGATGGTGTCTTTGCCGCATGCAACGCGCCACAATGCACACCACAAAGCTTCATGGACAACAACCTCATCTTTGACGTCACAAGCTTCACCACGTACAGCAGCACTGAAACACCAGTAATTCCTGAAGCTGGAACTGGTGGAACAAATACTGCCAACCGCGGTGGTGGGGGCGGTGGGGGAGTCAAGAGCCCAAAGAAAGAACCTTCTCAAGAACAACCAGTGCCTCGCGCATTGCATTCCCCGATGGTTCTTCCTGCCCGGCAAGAAATTTCTCTCCCCGAACCTGCGCCTGCAATGGTTCAAGAACAAACCTTGCCGGTATCTGAACTTCCTGAAAGCGCAGAACACGACACTTCCTCAGCGCAGAAGGCAGCACGCGTGCCTGAACCACGCATTCGCACAACACTCCCTGTCGCGAGTTACTTCATCCTGGGTCTTACGCTGGTTGGATTGCTCATGTTAGGTGTCTACCAGCCCAAGCTTGACTCTGTTGCGCGCGTGAAACACCGCAGAAGAGTACGAGGACTTCTGGTCCTCTTGGTTCTTATCATGGCAGCGACGTTCGTGTACTTGAGCTGGCCGGCGAGATTAACAGGAGGGCCAACAGGTCTGTCGTTCTACACCCAAGATGTCGTCAGCGGGTGCGCGGTCATCAATGCAAGCACGTCATTGACAGCCAACACGCAATCAAACGGCACGTGCATCACGATAAACGCTTCGAATCTGTTCTTCAACTGCTCTGGATTCTCAATATTCTACGACGAAGGTGGCACTGGTGAAGATGGAATTGTTGCCGAGAACGTGACCAATGTCACCATCAGGGATTGCCTTGTCCGCGACATCAATGTGTCTGGCGCGTTCGGCATTGGTATTAATTTTACGAGCGTGAGTGATAGCATTGTTAACAATACGATTATTTTCACCAACGGCACTACCAACAACTATGGCATTCATCTGAATAGCTCAAGCAATAATAACCAACTCTTGCTCAATAATATAACGACGCTTGGAAGCGGTAACACTAATTTTGGCATTATCTCATCTTCCGGTTCTCGCAATAATACTATCACGAATAATATTATCAGCACACGTGGAGCCACCACCAACTTCGGCATCAGACTGCAAGCCTCTGCAAATAACACGGTAATCAACAACACCATAAGCACAGACGGAACTGGTACCAACAACCCCGGAATCTCCATCGTGGCTGCATCCTCAAGTACCGTGGTGTCTGATAACAACATAACTACCAATGGAAGCAGCGGCAGCAACCAGGGTATTGTGGTGTCAAGTTCTGCCAATACTGTGACGTATAACATCATTAGCACGCATGGGGCAGCCAATGCCAATTCAGGAATATTTCTTACGTCTACTGCAGCAACTAATAATTTAATATCTGGCAATAACATCACTACCAATGGAACCTTTAACAATGCAGGCATCATCCTACAAACTTCTGTAAACAACACCATCACCAACAACACCATAAGCACAGACGGAACAACCATCACCAACAACGGCATACATCTCCAATTCGGTGCGGACAATAATACCTTTGACCGCAATACCATTTCAACATCAGGAAATTCAAGTTATGGCATATTCATTCTCACTTCCAATGGTTCATCATTCAACAATACGCGCCTGAATAATACTATTGATTGGATAAACACGAGCGACGATACGTTCAACAATTTCACGAACACGACCTTTGAGATGCCTAATGGCAGCATTAGATTCACAGGATTGTTCCAGACCAATGGCTCGCAGGACATCAATAAGACCAAGCTTAACATCTCCTTCAACAACGCTTTCCTGAACAGCACCAACCTGACGTTCTTGAACACGAGCGCGCAGATTACGTTGAGTAATCTTTTGTTCAGGAATCCGCGGACGCTTGTTGACTTTGAGGATGATGGAACGTTCGCCAATTGCGATGCGCCGCAATGCACCTCGCAAGCGTATAATGTGAGCGGGAACAGTGAATTGGTCTTTAACGTCTTAGAATTCACGAGTTACAGTTCAGGAGAAGCGTCGGCTTCTCCCTCTGGTGGCGGGTCGACCTCGCGCGGTGGCGGGGGAGTAGTCAAAAAACCAGGGAAAAAACCTGTTGAAGAACAACCATTGCCCGTGCCTGAGCCTGAACAATCCCTTGAAGAACCTGAACAACCCCTTGAAGAACCTGAACAGCCACTCTCTGAAGAACCTGAAGAATCTGAACAACCTGAAGCACCTCAAGAACCATTGCCTGAACTCGTTCAAGAAGAATTCCAGCATTCCACACCACGATTGGTCGGCGTTGTTCTCGAACCTGTGCTTTCACTAGAAGAAGCACGTCTCGAACAGCAAGCACGACAAGAACGCGCCCGCACTGCACGCAATTTCGCATTCCTCTTCTACGGTATCTCCTTCCTCGCAGTATTCTTGTTTAGTGTATGCGGGTATTTCTTCCATCGAAAAGCACGCAAAGAGCAGCAGAAAATGCCAACCGATCTTGAAAGAATTGATAACGAACTTAAGAAAATAAATAAGAAGCTCATGCGTTAAGAACATTACTTGTTTTTGCACAAGCCATATTCCCTTATTACCATAATCCAGTTGTGTATGTTAGAGACAAACAATGTTTATATACCATTGCGTATTCCTTGTGGGTACGTTCGACGAGAACCACAATAGGTAGTGGATTTTCGTTGATTATTTCGGTAAAGCAACAAAAAAGGCAGCGGCGACAGCGGTCGCCTGGTCTTTTTTTACAAAAGCAAAAAAAGGCAGCGCGGAACTTCGGTTCCGCTGGTCTTTTTTAAACCAAAAAAAGGTGAGAGCGATGAGCAACGAGGACTTGATAACAGCGTTTTCTGAAGGTTTCAACAACGGACACGGCATCACGGTCCAACGACGGTTCACCAAGCCAGGCAAGAACCCTCTTGACGAACTCGACTATGAAAAGCGCTCGTGCGTCATCGCCGAGCCCGACGGCAAGGTCGTGTTCAAGCTTGAAGACTTGGAAGTTCCCAAGACCTGGACCCAGCTCGCCACTGACATCATCGCGTCCAAATACTTCCGCAAGGCAGGCGTTCCTGGCACCGGCCACGAAATCAGCGCCAAACAGGTCGTCTATCGCATCGCACACTCCATTGCCATCGCAGGACAAGCCATGGGCTACTTCAGTTCTGAACAGGACGCTGCTGCCTTTGACGCAGAACTCACCCACATCCTCATCCATCAGAAAGGTGCATTCAACTCACCAGTCTGGTTCAATTGCGGCCTGTATCATCAATACGGTATCCCAGGCACAGGCGGCAATTGGTGCTGGGACTTTGACACGAGCAGCGTCGTCCAGACCAGCACGGCATACATGCGCCCCCAATGCTCTGCGTGCTTCATCCAATCAATCCAGGACGACCTGAACTCGATCTTCGACCTCGTCAAGAGCGAGGCGCGATTGTTCAAGTACGGTTCAGGCACCGGAACAAACTTCGCCAACCTCCGCAGCAGGTACGAAAAGCTCTCCGGCGGCGGCACCAGCTCAGGGCTCATGACCTTCCTCGAGGTATTTGACCGCGCTGCCGGCTCGCTGAAATCCGGCGGCACCACGCGCAGGGCAGCAAAAATGGTCTGCCTCGATATGGACCACCCTGAAATCATCGACTTCATCAACTGGAAAGTCAATGAAGAGAAGAAAGTCAAGGCGCTTGTTGACGCAGGCTACCCTGCAGACTTCAATGGCGAAGCCTACCACACGGTCGCAGGCCAGAATTCCAACAACTCCGTCAGGATCCCTGACGAATTCATGCAGGCATACATGAGCGGCAGCAAATGGAAAACCCGGCTCAGGACCTCAGGCGAAGTGCACAAGGAATACGATGCACGCGACCTCATGCGCCAGATCTCCACAGCGGCATGGGCATGCGCAGACCCAGGAGTCCAGTTCGACACGATCATCAACGACTGGCACACGTCAGCCAATACCGACCGTATCTACGCGAGCAATCCGTGCTCGGAATTTATGTTCCTTAACGATACATCGTGCAACCTCGCGAGCATCAACCTGATGAAATTCCTCAACGAAGACGGCAGCTTTGACATCGAGGGCTTCAGGCACGCGTGCAGGGTTTTCATCACGGCCCAAGAGATCCTCGTCGACTTTTCCAGCTATCCGACCAAGTCCACC
>CAYYLN010000004.1:11507-16719 GCA_964472615.1 uncultured Methanosarcinales archaeon | reverse complement strand
ACTACCGACCATTAGGCCTCGGCTACGCAAACCTCGGCACCCTGCTGATGGTCAACGGCGTGCCGTACGACAGCGACAAGGCGCGAGCTATCGCCGGCGCTCTTACCGCCATCATGTGCGGTCATGCGTACAAAGTCAGCGCAGAAATTGCTGCTGCAATCGGTGCATGCGCAGGCTTCCTGAAATCTCGGAAATCAGGGGTTTCCGACGAACTTGGGGATGCGCAGCATCTCCCAAGTAACCGCGAGCCGTTCCTCAGGGTGATGAACAAGCACCGCGACGCAGCATACAAGATTGACGTCCGCCACTGCCCTGCAGACCTGCTCAAGGCGGCACGCGAAGACTGGGACGAAGCAGTCGAACTAGGAGAAAAATACGGTTACCGCAACGCCCAAGTCACGGTGCTGGCCCCGACCGGCACCATCGGCCTGCTGATGGACTGCGACACCACCGGCGTTGAGCCTGACTTCTCCCTCGTCAAGTGGAAGAAGCTCGCCGGCGGCGGCTACTTCAAGATCATCAATACCAGCATCCCGCGCGCATTACAGCGCCTCGGCTACACCGAGGACGAGATCACAGACATCAAAGGGTACATCATCGGCCGCGGCACCATAGAAGGCGCGCCGCACGTGAACCCACAAGCGCTCAAGACGCTCGGCTTCTCTGACCAAGAGATCAAGGAAGCGCAGGACTACATCCAGCGCATGAAATCCCTGGACGAATGGACGCCGCACATCAATCACAAAGCGCTCAAGCAGAAAGGCCTTGCCGCAGCCCAGATCAACGAAGCAGTGGTGTATGTTGGCGGAGCACAGACGGTTGAAGGCGCGCCACACATCAAGGAAGAACACCTGGCGGTCTTTGACTGCGCCAACAAGTGCGGCATCGGCCAACGGTTCATCGACCCCATGGGCCACATCAAGATGATGGCCGCAGTGCAGCCATTCCTGTCAGGTTCATTGTCCAAGACCGTCAACCTCCCTGCCGAGACCACGATTGAAGAAATCGAAAAGCTCTATGTCGAAAGCTGGAAGCTCGGCCTCAAAGCAGTTGCAGTCTATCGCGACGGATGCAAGCTCTCCCAACCCCTGAGCTCAGGAACCAAAATCGAAAAGGACGAGAAGGCAGCTGAAGCAACCCTGGTCACCCGGACACTGCCTGCCAAGCGCACCGGACGCATCATCGACACCCTGGTCGGCGGACAACGCGTCATCCTCAGGACCGGAGAGTTCGAGGACGGCTCGCTCGGCGAGATCAGCGTAGACATGCACAAGGAAGGAGCCACCCTGCGGAGCCTGATCAACTGCCTCGCGCAAGCCGTCACCATCGGCCTGCAGCACGGCGTTCCCTTAGAGAAATTCGTGGACGCATTC
The DNA here is from genome assembly GCA_964472615.1 of uncultured Methanosarcinales archaeon. Classification (GTDB taxonomy): domain Archaea; phylum Nanobdellota; class Nanobdellia; order Woesearchaeales; family ARS49; genus JAWAAW01. Next base: position 15,346 of record CAYYLN010000004.1, on the reverse strand, counting down.
ACGTTCACGCGCTTCGAGCCCAATGGCATGACCACGCACCCGAACATCAAGACCAGCACAAGCATCGTGGACTTTGTCTTCCGGGTCCTCGGCATGGAATACTTGGGCAGGACAGACTTTGTCCACGTCAAGCCAACGACCGAGCCGGCAAAGCCAATCGCAAGCACCATTCCTGCACCTGCAAAGCCCGCAGTGAGCCAGTCCAAGAATGCGGTCGAGGCCCACCTGAGCACGATGATGGGCGATGCTCCTGCCTGCAACCAGTGCGGCCACATCACGGTGCGCAATGCGTCCTGTTATCGCTGCCTGAACTGCGGCAACTCAATGGGATGTTCATAATCGGACGATCGTTTACTGGGAACTGGTCGTATCGTCAACGGCGCCCGAAATCCCCATTTTCCAATCAACAAGAGCACGATCATGAAATGCCCGTATTGCCAGTTCATTGACACGCGCGTTCTGGACAGCCGACTGACCAGCACCCACGATTCCATCAGGCGCAGACGCAATTGCCCCAAGTGCGACAAGCGCTTCACGACCTATGAGCGCATGGAATTGCTCGATCTCTCAGTCGTAAAGAAGGATGGCCGCAGGGAATTGTTTGACCGGCAGAAACTCCTCAAAGGCATCGTCAAGGCCTGCGAGAAGCGTCCGGTGAAGATGGAGCGCGTCCAGCAGCTTGTCGATGAGATCGAACTCGTGCTCCGCCAACAAAACCATACTGAGATTCCCAGCCGCAAGATCGGCGAGCTCGTGATCACCAAGCTTCGTGGCGTTGATGAAGTCGCCTATGTCCGTTTCGCATCAGTCTACCGCCGTTTCACCGATGCGAGCCAGTTCGCCGAAGAAGTCGCAAAGCTTAAAAACGCAGGAATCCCCAAGAGTCCGGGGAGGGCGAAGAAAGCTGTGGCTTCCGTGATATGACTCTTCTTACGAAAATCACCAAGCGGGACGGGCGCATTGTCGATTTCAATCAGGAAAAAATCATTACCGCGATCTTCAAGGCAGCCCAAGCCGTCGGCCAGCCTGACGTGGAACTGGTCAAAGCGCTCGCCGACCGCGTCGTGCGCATCCTCGAACAGCGGTTCAGCGCCACGAGCCCTGCGGTCGAGGAAATACAGGATGTTGTCGAGGAAGTCCTGATCTCCAGCGGCGAAGCAAAGATTGGCAAGGCATATATCCTCTACCGCCAAAAGCGCACTGATTTAAGGAACCTCAAGAAGGCGCTCCTGCAAGGCAAGAGCGACGAGGACACTGACTTGTCCCTGAACGCGCTCAAGGTCCTTGAAAAGCGCTTCCTCAGGAAAGACGCCGAAGGCAAACTCCTCGAGACACCCTCACAGATGTTCAAGCGCGTCGCCGCGAATGTCGCGCAGGCCGATGCCTTTTACGGCGGCGATGTCCTCGCGACGACCGAGCGCTTTGCTGAACACATGTGCAAATTAGCATTCCTGCCAAACACGCCCACCCTGATGAACGCAGGAACGTCTGTCCAGCAGCTCGTCGCCTCATTCGTGCTCCCGGTCGATGATTCCATCGAGAGCATCTTCGACGCGCTCAAGCATGCAGCGCTCATCCACAAGACCGGCGGCGGCACCGGCTTCTCCTTCTCCCGCATCAGGCCTAAGCACGACCTCGTCACGCCCAGCGGAGGATACTCCAATGGGCCCATCGCGTTCATGCGGCTCTTTGATGCATCCACTGATATCATCAAGGAAGGCGGTTCCCAGCGCGGGGCAAACATGGGCATCCTCCGTGTGGACCACCCTGACGTGCTGGAATTCATCAATCTCAAGGCAGACGGCAAGAGCTTCACCAACTTCAACCTCTCGGTCGGAGTCACCGACACGTTCATGGAAGCAGTGATCAATGACCGCGAATACCAACTCGTCAATCCACGCACCAAGCAGCCCATCACAACCTTGTCAGCCAGGGGCGTCTTTGACAACATTGTTGCGCTTGCCTGGCAGCGGGGTGATCCTGGCTTAGTGTTCTTAGACCGTCTCAACCAGCATCACGCACTTCATCATTTGGGCGAGATCGAAGCAACTGATTCCTGCGGCGACCAGCCATTATTGCCCTATGAGTCAGCACCCCTGTGTGCAATCAATATCCTCGCCTGTACGACACAGAATGACCTGGACTGGGCAAAACTCCGCGGGCTTGTGCACGACGCGACCCATTTCCTTGACAATGTCATCGATGTGAACAAGTATCCGCTGCCTGAGATCGAACGCGTGAGCAAAGGAACACGGAAGATTGGCATCGGCATCATGGGCTTTGCTGATGTGCTCTATCACCTCGGCATTCCGTACAATTCCGAAGAAGGGCTTGCATGGGCCGAGCGCATCATGAAATTCATCAAGGACGAATCCCTCAGCAAGAGCATCGCGCTCGCAGAACAACGCGGCACCTTCCCGCTCTGGAACGGCAGCAGCTATGAACAGCGCAACCTTCCCATCCGCAATGCAGGACTTGTCACGATCGCGCCCACCGGCACGGTGAGCATGATCGCTGACGTTTCCCCCAGCCTCGAACCGAACTTCGCCATCTCGTACATCAAGAACGTCATGGGCGAGACCGAACTCGTGTACGTGAACAAGGTCTTCTCGCGTGTCGCCAAGAAACGCGGCTTTTACTCAGACCAATTGATGCGCGACATCGCAGACCAAGGGAGCATCCAGCACATCCCCGAGCTCCCTGAGGACATCAAACGCATATTCGTCACGGCCCCGGACATCGGCCCGGAATGGCACATTCGCATGCAGGCGGCATTCCAGAAATATGTTGATAATGCAATCTCCAAGACGATCAACTTCCCGGCTGATGCCAGTTTGCAGGATGTCGCGCAAGGATTCCTCTTGGCATACAAGCTCGGCTGCAAAGGAATCACGGTGTACCGCGACCGAAGCCTCGACCATCAAGTCATCCATGTTGCGCACACGCGCAAGCACGAACAGACGAGCAACGAGCCCAAGCAGGAACCGCTGCCGCGCTGCGCAGAATGCGGAGCAGCAATCCAATTCTCACAAGGAAAAGGCGTCTGCCATGTCTGCGGCAACGCGGTGTTCCTATGAAGATCTACACCAAGACCGGGGATGAGGGAAAGACCGGCTTTGTCGGAGGAGAGCGCGTCTCCAAGAACGACCTCCGCATCGAAGCTACCGGCACGCTGGACGAACTGAACAGCATGCTCGGCGTCGCGCTGAGCTTCCTGACCGATGAAAAACTGCGCTTCATCATCGAGAAAGCCCAGCACGACCTTTTCACGCTCGGCGCAGAACTCTCCTGGTTCACCAGCAAAGCAGGAACAAGCAGCCGCAGACTCCCGCTGACATCCCCTGAGCAGGTCAACGAGCTCGAACATCACATCGATGAGCTCGATACGCTACTCGCGCCGCAGACATCTTTCATCCTACCGAACGGAACGCAAGCAAGCACGTTCCTCAACCTTGCCCGCACGGTCTGCCGTAGGGCAGAGCGCCTCATCGTCACGCTCGCACAGCAATACCCGCTCAATCCTGAAATCATCAAATACGTGAACCGGCTTTCTGACCTCTTGTTCATCATGGCGCGCTATGCCAACAAGGAATTTGCCGTCAAAGAACAGCAGCCCATCTACAAGTATTTTAAGGAGTAGTTTTCATTTACCATGCACTTCTTCAGATTTGCGTCCTCCGGACAGAGACACGCGCTCTTTCGTTCGCGAACTCCGTTCAGCTCACGAAGTTGCTCGAAACGTAGTATGGTTGGTCTCTGTGGCGGAGCCACCCTATTATGAGTATGCACTAAAGAAATCTATATATAGTGCCTCGCATGAAAGAGCTCTGGGGGAGCAT
>CAYYLN010000004.1:6652-11497 GCA_964472615.1 uncultured Methanosarcinales archaeon | reverse complement strand
TCCAGCGTGCAGAAAGAGGTCGCAATCACGTACGAGACCCTCTACGAATTATTGCGGCGCGAAAAGTCCCGCGAAGAACTCCAGCCGCTTGACACGGGCTTCCTGATTGACGTCCTCGCCTATCTGCGAGAAAAACAGCGTATTCTGGACGAGGCAGAGCGAAAACAAGACCTCTTTTCGCTTGATGAGCGCGAAAAGACCCAGCTGCAACTCGTGAACATCCGTAAGATCGTGCGCGAACTGTACGAACGCCGCGAGAAGAAGATTGTTGAGATGGCGCTCAACAAGAGCCGCACCAAGAGCAACCTCATTGACATCACGCCGTTGCAGGTGCATGAGCATTACCTCTTTGACAGCATTGTCTCTGTCCTTGACAACTTCCGCGCAAGCGTGTTGCACACGGTTCTCAGCCTCCGTGAGCCGTCCCTGAGTCTTGATGCCCCTGCGCTTCCGAAGCCCAGTGACGCGCAGCCATTCACTCCTGCGCTCCCTGCCCAGCCTGCAAGCACGGTCAAGATCATCAAGTTCACCAAACAAGTCGAACAGTTCGTGGGCAAAGAACTCGAGCTCTACGGCCCCTTCCAGCCCGACCAAAAAGAGCAATTGCCTGCCGATATCGCAGACATCCTTATCGAACAGGGAAGCGCAGTCGAAGCCCCGCAGGAATAACAAGGCATTACCGTAACCTTCGCCGACAGCGGTCGGCGAGGTCTCGAAGATGCGAAGCATCTTCGAAACCTTTATAAATCAACCCCTGCTGAAAATCACTATTCTTCGTTGGGAATTACCATGAAATTACCAAAAGCTCGCAACAAGTACTGCCCGACGTGCAAGAAGCACACCGAACACAAGGTGACGAACGTGAAAGGCAAGACTCCTTTCTCTTCACACCCGCTCGCCGCAGGCAACAAGAACCTGCGCGCCAAGTGGCGCGGCAGGCTCGGGTTCGGCAACAACGGCAAGTATTCCAAGCCGGCCATCAGCAAGTGGAAGATGGCAGGCAAGAAGACATCGAAGAAGACTGATTTCCGTTACCAATGCAACTCATGCAAGAAAATGCACACGCAAACCGTGGGCATCCGCTCGAGAAAAGTCGAATTCGTCTAAACGCTCACCATGAAACAAAAGAAAGCACTCAAGGAAACCAGCTCGAAATTCATCAAGATCAGATGCTCCAAATGCAAGAATGAGCAGATCATGTTCGGCAAGGCATCGACACAAGTCAACTGCCTTGTCTGCGGCAAGGTGCTCGCAGAACCGAGCGGTGGCAAGAGCCGTGTCAAGGCACGGGTCCTTGAAGTCCTTGAATAAGATGATGCGATACTTATTTGCGTACCTCGCGCGGTGCGATATTGATAAGTTGAAGCCCGGCATGGAGCTCGCGGTCGTTCTGCAACATGCAGAGGTGAGTGTACTGTCGGGAAAAGCGCTTGACGACAAGCTCAGGGGCCTCACACTCAAGGCGTATGATATCGACGACCACGCGCGCATCATCTTCGGAGAATATGTGGGGGCACGTGTCGCGCGCAACGAGATCTACGCCAACTATCGCATCACGAGGATCCAAAACAACAGTAGGGGCAAACAACACTGATGCTGCTCAAAAAAACAGGATTCCCGCAGGAAGAGGAACTCGTTTTGTGGACGGTAACATCAGTGCAGTACAGCTCGGTCTTCTGCGCGCTGGACGAATACGGCAAGACCGGCATGATTCACATCTCGGAAGTCGCTCCCGGACGCATCAGAAACATCCGTGACTTTGTCAAAGAAGGCAAGAAGGTTGTCTGTAAGGTCCTGCGCGTCAATCACGAGAAAGGCCACATCGACCTCTCGCTCAGGCGCGTCAACGAGAACCAGAAACGCCAGAAGCTCAACCAGATCAAGCAAGAGCAGCTCGCAGAGAAGATCGTCGAACACGCGGCAAAGCAACACCTGAAGAAACCCGAAGACATCTATGCTGCGCTCGCCAAAGAACTCATCCCCCAGTACGGTGGCCTCTTCCCTGCGTTCGAGGAAGTCTCGGAAGACAAGCTTGATCTCAGCAACATCGTCGATAAAAAAATCGCGGTGGATATCGCTGCAGCGATCAAGCAGCGTATCAAACCCGGCGAGGTCACGATTGATGGAGACCTCCAATTGTTCAGTTATGCGCCCAATGGCATCGAGCTCGTTCAGGAGGCATTGCGCAAGGCCAACGACACCCCTGGCAAGCCGGTCATCCGATACAAAGGCGCAGGCACGTATCACGTCTCCATTACGGCAGATGACTACAAAAGCGCCGAGAAATTGTTGAAAACCGCGGTCGATGCGGCGCTCGATGCCGCCAAAGCGCACAAGATGCACGCTGAATTCACGCGCGCGGAGCACGGCTGAATGCAGGACATCCAGTATTGCGCGATCTGCAAGAAGCACACACTTAAGCAAACCTGCGACTGTCTCATGAAGACCGCGCCAGTCTTCCCTGCGAAGTATTCGCCGCAGGATAAATATTCCGCATATCGCCGCAAGGCAAAAGAAGCCGAGCGCAAGGCCGCGGGAATCCTATGAGCACGTGGAAACTCGAGTACACGGGCAAAAAGCCATCGCTCAGGAGGCCCATTCTCATCGAAGGCCTGCCGGGCATCGGCAATGTCGGCAAGATCGCGCTGGACTTCATCATCGACGAGCTCGGCGCGAAGAAAATCGCAGAATTCCAATCGTATGCATTTCCCCACTCTGTCTTTGTCAATGAGGACAATCTCGTTGAACTGCCTGCCATCGAGATCTTTGCCAAACAGCTCAAGAACGGCAATGATCTTCTCCTGCTCGCCGGCGATGTGCAGCCCTTGGACGAACAATCCTGCTATCAATTCTCTGAGATCGTGCTGAACATGGCGCAGGACTTTGATTGCTCAGAGATCATCACGCTCGGCGGCATCGCGCTCAAGCAACTGCCGCAGAAACCGCAAGTCTTCCTCACCGGCAACCACAAGGATATCGTCAAGGACTACCAGAAAGGAACCAAGATCAGCGACAAGCTGTATGGCATTGTCGGACCAATCGTGGGTGTCTCCGGAGTCTTGCTGGGCCTTGCTGCCAAGCGCCGTATCAAAGCGGTCTCCTTGCTCGCAGAAACCTATGGTCACCCGATGTATTTGGGCATCTCTGGCGCACGCGAGATTCTCCGAGTCCTGAATGCAAAACTCAAGCTCAAGCTGAACATGAAACAGCTCGAGCAAGAGATGGCAGCGCTCGAGCAGGACCTCGCCCAGCGGCCAGAATTCGCGCCCAACCTCGCCCATCGATCATTGGCAAAACTCCGCAAGGGCAAGGACACGAACTATATAGGATAACACGAAATCCTTATATACTCAGTCTCCTGCTTTTCGTCAACAAAAAGAGTGTGATTATGGCCGCAATTAAACGCATCACTGCACGCGAGATCCTTGATTCGCGCGGCACGCCGACCGTCGAAGTCGTGGTCGGTTCTGCCAAGCATTCGGCCCGGGCAAGCGTCCCCTCAGGAGCAAGCACAGGCATCCACGAAGCCCTGGAGCTCCGCGATGGAGGCAAGCGCTACTTCGGCAAAGGTGTGCAGAAGGCGGTCAAGAACATCAACACCATCATCGCGAAAAAGCTTGCCGGCAAGGATGCCGCGCACCAGGAAGCACTTGATCAATCGCTCATTGACCTCGATGGCACGCCCACCAAATCCAAGCTCGGCGCAAACGCCATCCTCGCCGTGAGCCTGGCGTGCTGCCGATTGGCTGCCCAGGACAAGGATATCCCGCTGTACCAGCACATCGCGCAACTTTTCGGAACCAAAAAAACAATCATCCCCGTTCCCGCGCTCAATGTCATCAATGGCGGCAAGCACGCAGGGAACAAGCTCGACATCCAGGAATACATGCTCCTGCCCGTCGGCGCCAAGTCATTCTCCGAGGCCTTGCAGATCGGCTCTGAGGTCTCCCACGAACTCAAGCAATTGCTCGAAAAGCAATTTGGCAAGACCGCGATCAATGTGGGCGATGAAGGCGGTTTTGCCCCGCCATTGACGTGCATCGAAGAACCCCTCGACGTCCTCGCTGATGCCGTGCAGAACCTCGGGTACTGGAAAAAGGTTGCGTTCGGCATTGACGCAGCAGCCAACACATTCCACCGCCGCCAACGCTATTATGTCGAAGGCGAAGAACTCACCGGCATGGACCTCATGGAAAAATATATCGAACTCGTGGGCGCGTATCCTATCGTTTCCATCGAAGACCCGTTCCACGAGGATGACTTCGAAACATTTGCCAAGCTCACGCGCCAAATCGGCAGGCGCGTCCAGATTGTGGGCGATGACCTGCTGTGCACGAACCCTGACCGTATCAGGACCGCGCTCGTGCATGACAGCTGCAGCGCACTGCTCCTGAAAGTCAACCAGATCGGCACGCTCACGGAGGCGATGGACGCGGCACGGCTCGCCCTTGATCATGACTGGAACGTCATGGTCAGCCATCGCTCAGGCGAAACCACCGACTGCTTTATCGCAGACCTCGCGGTCGGCCTTGGTACTGGGCAAATCAAGGCAGGAGCTCCCTGTCGAGGCGAACGCCTCGCGAAATACAATCAATTGTTGCGCATCGAAGAACAGCTTGGAAGGAAAGCAACCTATGGAGGCAGGTGCATCCCATGAGCAAAGCGAATGGTGTCCACCGAGGAGAAACGCGAGTAGGCGGCACCATGAAGACCATTGTCGTTGGCGGAACAAATGCACACCAGCTCGCACGGCATGTCGCGAAGCGCATCAATGCGTCGTATTCCGAGCTCTTTGCCGACCATTTCCCTGACGGCGAGATCAGGCTTCGGTATCGAGATGATCTC
>CAYYLN010000004.1:0-6642 GCA_964472615.1 uncultured Methanosarcinales archaeon | reverse complement strand
GCAGATTATTTCTCAGCCAGGCAGTGTGTCATAATCCATGCCGTGGTTGCGAGCCCGAAGGAGACCCTCATGGACCACGTCCTTGCCATCCACACGGCAAAAGATCTCGGGGCGAAAAAAATCACTGCCGTTGCTCCATATCTCGCGTATATGCGACAGGACAAGCGCTTCCACCCTGGCGAATGCATCTCTGCGCACGTCATGGCAAAGCTGCTCAGTGCCGCAGACCACGTCATCGCCATTGATCCACACCTGCACCGCATCCAGCGCCTGGCAGACGTCTTCACGACCAAAGCAACAAGTCTTACCGCAGACCCGATCTTCGCCGCATACATCCACAAGACGCATCCTCATGCGATCATCATCGGCCCGGACAGCGAGTCCTCGCAATGGGCCAAGACCATTGCTGACCGCATCGGCCAGGAATCAATGATCCTCAGCAAAAAGCGCTACACCGCGACCAAGATCCGCACGATCGTCCACGGCGACCCTGCGAGATTCAAGGGCAGGGACGTCATTATCGTGGACGACATCATCAGCACCGGCAATACCATGATCGAGCCGATCAAGCAGATCAAAAGATTCGGCGCGAAAAAAATAACGTGCATCTGCGTGCACGGCGTCTTCACCCTAAACGCCCTCCAACGCCTGCGCGCGCTCGGCGCACACGTCATCGCCACGAACACGGTCAAGAATCCAGTGTCGAAGATCGACGTTGCTCAACTGATTGCTGACGCTCTATGACGTCAGGCCCGGGCATTGCCATCAGAATAACCAGGTCTGGCGGGTGTTGTACATGAGAAAAATGATAAAAAACAAGACTTCATCTCCAACATGAAACTAGTCTGTCTTGTTGTGCTTGATGGATGGGGAATAGCGCCGCCAAGCTCTGGCAATGCGATCACGCTCGCACAACCACGATGCATGGACATGCTCTGGCAGGACAACCCCCATGCCATGCTTGATGCAGCAGGCAGCGCAGTCGGGCTGCTGCCCGGATTCATCGGCAATTCTGAAGTAGGGCATCTGCATTTGGGTGCTGGTCGACTTGTGAAACAGGACTTGGTGCGCATCTTTGACGCAATCAAGAACGGCTCATTCTTCAAGAACAAAGCCATCCGGGGCGCCATGTCGCGCAAGACCGTGCACTTGCTCGGCTTAGTGAGCGATGGTGGCGTCCACAGCCATATCGACCACCTTATCGCGCTCATCAGGATGTGCCACGCGCTCAAGGTCAAGCAAGTGTACGTGCACGCGATTACTGACGGCCGCGATGTCCCGCCGCAAAGCGCCATGCCATACTTGCGACTCGTCGAGAAAGAGCTTGAGAAATGCAACAAGCACTGGAAGATCGCGACCGTGATAGGCAGGTATTATGCCATGGACCGCGACAACCGCTGGAATCGTGAGCACAAGGCGTATGATGCAATGGTCAACAGCCAGGGACACCATCATCCGGGCATTGATGATGCGGTCAATGAGGCGTACACGCGCGGAGAAACAGATGAATTCATCATGCCGACCATTGTCGATCCCGCGGGCATGGTGAAGCCAGGCGACAGCATCATCTTCTTCAACTTCCGCTCTGACCGCGCCAGGGAACTCACCCGCGCATTCGTGCAAGGCAGGTTCAACAAGTTTAAGCGCAAAAAACTCATCAATCTCCACTTTGTCTGCCTCACGCAGTACGATCCTGCCATCAAGGCACCGGTTGCGTTCCCGCCAGAATACGTCAGCAATACCCTGGGTGAAGTCCTCGCGAAGCACAAGCTCAAGCAATTCCGTCTGGCAGAGACAGAAAAATGGGCGCACGTCACGTATTTCTTCAACGGCCTGAACGGCACGGTCTTCAAGAACGAAGACCGGTTGCTTATTTCCAGCCCTCGCGTGGCGACGTATGACCAAAAGCCGGAAATGAGCGCGTTGCCGATCACCGAAAAAGCCATTGAGATACTGCACCGCAAGAAGTACGCGTTAGTCGTCATTAATATCGCCAATGCTGACATGGTCGACCACACCGGCAAGATCGATGCGACGGTGCGTGCAGTGAAAACACTGGACGAATGTGTCGCCCATGTCGTCGCCACAGCGCAGCGCACGGGCTATGATGTCATTATCACCGCAGACCACGGTAATGCAGAACAGAAGCGCTATCCTGATGGGAGCGTTTGCACCGCGCACACGACCAACAAAGTGCCCTTCATCCTCATCTCATCAGAAAAACACCGGCTCAGAAAGATCAAACGACCTGCTTTATATCACGTTGCGCCAACGGTTTTGCAGTTGATGAACCTGCCCCGGCCGAAGGATATGGATCCTGGCCTGCTGCGCTCGCCCGCTTCTTCGCGTCCTCGCGCGCCTTCTCGATCTTGACGATCTCGTTCTCGAGCCCGTAGTTCTTTGCTATGAGGTCATAGAATTCCCTGAGTTTCGCGCACGTCCTGGCATCGCCGCGCGCTTCAGCGCTAAAATATATCGCGCACAGGATGTGCGCGCCCGTGTACTGTTCGCTCCGCGTCTGGGGATGGATGTCACACAGCGTTATCCATGCAGACTCCATCATCTGCGGCTCATCGCGCGCGAGCAGGCCATCGAGCTCTTTTTTGTAGTCAATAAACCTCCACGCGATGTTCACGCTGCCATCAGGGACGATGTCTGTCATGCACGCCCCCATGCCTTCTGGTGCGCTTCCACATACCGGTCTGCGAAGAACTTCCAGTCTGCCGTGGCCGCGACACGCTGCGCCATGATCTTGTTCTCAACGCGCTCATGCGCGGTGAAGTTCGCGTACTGTTCCATCATGTCCGCGAGGTCGTTGATGATATCTTTATCACTGCGGCCAAACCGCTTCAAGACAAAAATGCCGGGAAACTTCCCTTGCTTGCATTCAGAGCACAAATACCTGCCAAACCCTGCAAGATCGGTCGTGATCGAGCTCACGCCCAATGCTGCGGCTTCCAAGGGAGTGTACCCCCAAGGCTCGTAATAGGACGGGAAGACGCCAAGATGGCAGCCCTGCATGGACTCGTAATAACTAGTGTCCAATAACCCATCAGCACCAGACAGGTAGATGGGGTAAAACACCACCTTGACCTTGTCGTCAGGAGCATTATTCAATCCTGATGCCAACAGCGCCTGCATGATCGCATCCTTTTGCTCATCATATAATTCATGCGTGCTTAACGCAGGTATGCCTTTGCGTGCAAGAAACCGTTTCAATTTTGGCTTCATCTCCTGAAAAAATTCAGGATCAAGCAAGGATTCATTCGTGATCGGATTTTGACTTGTCAGAAGATACAATAACTTGCTCTTGAACTCATCATGCATGTCCTCCACTGAATCACGGATGTCATTGTACAGTGTCTTATTCTCCAGTAACTGCGGCCTGATCGCACGAATATTTCCTGGCACCCAGATGAATGCCACAATGGTCTTGCTCTCCTTCTGCTTTTTTAAACGCTCATTGAGTTGTGCCAGCGCCTTGATGAACACATCAATCCCCTTGTCGCGAAATTCATACCTGCCTGCCAAAAAATACAACAAGGTGTTGTCAAGGTCAAACGCATACTGCGGGAAGAAATAATACAGCAAAAACTCCTTGATGTGGCTCTTGAACAAACGGTGCTTCACCGAAGCTTCCTCAAAGGTCGGGAATTTCGCCAAATCAAGGCCGTTGAACAGGAGCACGTCAGGCGTGCGGTCCAGGAAGCGCTCTGCCTCCATGCCGGTGATCTCGCTCACGGTCGTGAACACGTGCGCGTTCTTCGCACAGGCCTTCTCGAGCACGTGCTTCGCCCACGTTCCTGGCCCACGCTTGCGCGCTTCCTCATCGCCATTGAGCTTGTCCAGCAACTGGTAGATGTTGATGTCTGCGCTGGACAAGGCGCGGCCGATCGTGGTTGCGTGCGTGGTGAAGATTGTCCCGATTTTAAGCTTCTGCTTGCGCACGTACAACAGCCCTGCTCCGGCGAGCCATTCATGGAATTGCGCGACCAAGCCGTCCTTCCACACGTGCTGGAGCTCTTCGAGCACCCGGCCCACTGCCCATGCCCACACCACTGGCTCATCAAAATCAAAATACTCAGTGCTCAATGAATCAATGCCATAGGACTCCCAGAGTTGGCGCTTGATCTCATTCTTGTTCTTCACATAATTCGTGAAGTCAATCAAGAGCACCCGCGGATTGCCTTTCACCAGCCACGTGCCGGTATGAACATCAATACCTTCCTTTTTGAGATCCTCAAAGCATTCCTTGCAGTGCTCAGGCGGCACACTCTCCTCAAACACGCCCAACGCCTTGGCAGGAAAGTACGGGCCGACCAGGAAATAACTATCAGGATACCGCCTGACCATCTCTGCGGCTTTAGACGCGACAACCGTGGAGATGCCACCTACCTTGTTGCACACTTCCCAAGAGATCTCGCACACGAATTTGACACCGGCATCCATGAGTCACGACGGACAAAACAGCGTATATAAGTTTTTCACACTACTTCAGGATAAGAAAAGAAAGAAGAAACCGAGGAACCTTTATTCCTCAGACGGAACGCGTGCACTGGGCTGCAGGCAGCACCAGCCTTCCACGACATCCTGCCAGTTCTTGCCCGGCTCGCCGTAGAATGCACGGTTGCGCTGTACTTCAGTCACGCGGACGCCGCGCCTGCACTGCGTTGCGAATTCAGAACTCTCAAGCGGGTTCTGTGCGAAGAACTCGTTCGACAGGCATTCGCCCTGCTGCTGCGCGTTATAATCGCCTTCGCCTTGGCTCTCAAATCCAGGGCCGGTTTCTCCTGAAACTACATGGCCAGGATACACTTTTGCATAATTCGGCATCACGTACTTGCCTGTCGCATTGGAAAAGAGCAAGACCAGTCCGACAACAGCGATGATCGCAACAACACCGAGAATCACTAACGCAACTCCTTTGCCTTCTTCTGCCATATGATAATCACCTCTTTAATGCTTTTGAGCACTTTCGGTATATAAACCATGCTGTTTTCCAAACCCGCATGGTGTTTAAGAACTATCAGGCTCTTGACATGTCATGTCGCGATCTGCGAGTACGCAGTGTATTTCTCCTGTTGGTATATGCCTTGGAACCTGCCGCCGATCAGGGCACAACGGCCTTTCGAAGCCTCAACACATTCCTTCTGCGCGCCCACTGGACAGCGCGCCTGGCATTCGTCAATCACGCCGTAATCGCATTCTCGCTTGCTCAGGTATTTGAGCTCGAATCCTGCAGGCAGGAAGCACCGCGTGAGCTTGGTGTATTGCAGGCCGCATTCCACAGCCACGTGATCAGTGCAATGGACAAAATTCGGCCCGGTATTGGACCGCTGGCATTCCTTCACACCCTTCTGATAGCATAAGGGATCAGCAGGATCAACCGGGACAAGAACGACGTTTGTCGGCTCGATGTGCGTTGCGAGCGCAGGCAAGCCGATAGTTTGGCCGACAATCACAGGATCAGTGATCTTCAACTGCACCGCGGTCAGCGTCACGAGGCCCACAATCAGCAGTATCGTGGTCATGCAGAACGCAGTCAACGCGGTTTCTGTCTTCATCTGTACCAAAATAAAAAAATGAAAGAAATGCCTTAACCCACTGGGTCCAGGCGTGCGGGCGGCGGGCAGCACCAGCCTTTGCCGTCATCAGCGACAATGCACTCGCCGAAGTCCTCGCCCACTGCTGAGATACTGCGGGCACCGAAATAGGTCAGCTTTGGAGGGCAATTCTTTGTTGTCAAACTGGGGATGCGCTCCAACGAGCGCTTACCGCCAGTTTCAGCAACATCCTGGAATTCAGGCGTGTAACGCACGCCCTTGACTACCCGATTGATGGTATACGGCACTTCAATGCCATGCGAACCGCCACCGTACAGCTTGTCCTGGTCGTACAGGGCAGGATTAGTCACTTTCCCTGTTAAGCGTCCTGAAAAGAGCAAGACCAGTCCGACAATCGCAATCAAGGCAACGATGCCGAAAATCGCTAAGGCAACACCTCGTGCTTCACTCATTGTGTAATCACCTCAATTTTTTTAATAGTGAGACCAGCCGACTTCAGTCGGCGCGCCTCTTTTGAAATCTTTGTTAGTATACACAAACGTGATACTAACTACTATATAAGCTTTGCGGAAACAACGGAAAAGAAAAGAAGAAAAAAGAAATCAGCCCATGCTGCCTGAGAGTCCTTCGTAGCAGTCCTGCGTGCCCTCAACGTGCTTGAGGCTCTCTGCACGACGCGGGTTTTCCTCACAGAAGCTATTCACCGGGCAAATCTCGCCCGTCGAGCAGATCTGTCCACTCGGAATCCTGCTCGGGTTGCGCTGCTGTGTCGGGATCTGTGTCGTGTACTCTGAGATTTGTGGTGCAGCGCCGACTCCAGGCTCAGAAGCCATTGGGTACGGGGTTTCACCATAGACATTGGTCGAGTCCCATGAGCCACTCCAGCCCGGCTTGCCGTAACGATCTTGATTCACACCACCATACGTCTCATAACTGCGGTAAGCATACGGGTTTTCCTCATCAGCGCCATACGCATGGCTGATGATTGATTGTCGCGTGTACAATTTTTGATCGCCAGTAGCAACCTTGCCGGTCGCGCCGGTGAACAACAGTACCAGTCCGACGACTGCGATCACTG
>CAYYLN010000003.1:20473-28472 GCA_964472615.1 uncultured Methanosarcinales archaeon | reverse complement strand
TCATTGTTCGAGATGTTGAGCTTTTTGAGGAGTTCCTGGAAGTGCACAACCATGTCGTCAACAAACTGCTTGGGCTTCTTGCCTTGCGCAGCCGCGGTTTTCTCGATCTTGAGCCCGTGCTCGTCTGTGCCGGTAAGGAAGTAGACGTCTTCGCCCAGCTGCTTGTGCCAGCGCGCGAGAGCGTCAGCTATGATTTTCTCGTACGCGTGTCCTAGGTGCGGCTTCGCATTCGGATAGTCGATGGCCGTGGTGATGTAAAACGTTGGTTTGGGCATACGGAGAAAGCGTTTGACGACGGTATATAAAGATTGCTTAGAAAATCACTTCATCTTCTTCGTGACCGCGATCTTCTCCTTGCATTTTTCGCACAGGAATTGCAAGGCGTCAGCCGTGACTTCTTTGCCTTCTTCTTCGTCAAAGAGCTTGACTTTTTTGCGCTTGAATGGAATCTGGATTTCTCCGGCGTGATTGCATTTCGGACAGGTGTACTGGATGTTGGCGGTGAGCGTGTCCTCGTATGCCTGCTTTTCGACCGTGTAGCTGCATTTCGGGCACGTGTACTCCTTGGCGCGGATCTTGACCTTGCCGTCAGTGCCTCGCGGCTTGCCCATGAATTCTTTCTTGCATTTCGGGCATTTTTCGCGGAACACCCATGCCACGGCCTTGGGCTTGATGCGGCGCGTGAAATACACGCATTCGTCCATCGAATCAGGAAGTCTGAGTGTCATGAGAACACAGGTTATTGATTGGGTTAAAAAGATTTTCGTTAGTGCTCAGGAGGAATCCCGAACAAGCGCGGGTTCTGGTACTCTTCACGGAATTGCTTGACCAGCTGGTCAAAATCCGATTGCTGCTGGAGCAGGACGCCTTCGATGCCTGAGAAATCAGGAAGTCCTGTCCAGATGAGCGGATTGCGCATCTGTGTCGTGCGCAAGAGGTTGCCGAGCTGCACGTAATTGTTTTTTTTGATGGGGACTGGGCTGAAGTTGATGTGTGTGGTGATCTCGATGCATGCGGTACGGTATGCCGTTGAGTGGTCGATGCCCTTGCGGACGAGCAGGCGTTCATAGCGTTCGCGACGATGTTTGCGATAGGCATCCTGGTCAGGCAGGGACGCGTAGCACGCGATGCACGTGCCGTGTTTCACGAGATCGACTGTTGCCCACAGTGTTTTTCCTGGCCAGAGCTTCCTGAGTTTTGCGCCAAAGTGGATTGCGCCGTGCTTGTCAGCGAGAGCATCCATTGTTCCGATATACGTGAACATGGTTTTCCCTGGGAAAAGCCAGTATTTAAACTTTTCTATTTTAACCACTAGAAAGTAGTACTAACCTTGCGTGAGCTCGAATTCGATGAACGTCCGGTAATCCTCAAAAGACAGGTCACCGCTCAGGACATGCTCGTTGATCGCGACCGTGGGAGTCTGGACCACGCCATGCTTCCTGCCGGCAAGATAGTCTTCTTGGACCTTGTCCTTGTATTTGTTTGATGAGTAGCATTGCCAGAAGGCATCGGTGTCAAGCTTGAGCTCGCGTGCGTAATCCGCAAGATTGCCGTCAGTGGCAGCTCCTTGGCGGTCAAAGAGGAGCTTTGCGTATTCCCAGAACTTGCCTTGATCGTTGGCGCAGTACGCGGCTTGTGCTGAGGCGCGGTCGTAGTTGTGCTTTGCAGTCGGCACTGGCCAGAACGTGATCTTGATCTTGTCACCGTAGTTCTTCACGATTTCAGGGAATGCCCCCTGCCAGAATCTGCGCGTGAACGGGCATTGAAAGTCGCCAAAGATCACGAACTGGATGGGTGAAATCGCAGGTCCGACCGTAGGATGATCGCCGATATCGATGATCACGCCGCCAGTGGCACTGCGGCCGGATAAGAACCATAGTCCCACGAGGGCGAGCACGATCAGGAATGCGCTGATGATGTACGTCTTGGTGCGCTTCTTTTTTCCTGCGTCTTGTGCGAGCGCGCTCTGGTGCTGGCGCTGTTCGAGTTTCTGCTGCTTTTTCAGCTCGCGGAGCTCGTGAGAAGTCGGTTCCTGTTGCTCGCCCCCATCCATGACCGCAGGGTTTTCAGGCAATTATTTAAACGTATCGAATCATCATGAGGATTCGAGACGTCCGCCGACTGCAGTCGGCGATACATATCGTTGCTCGGGAAACGCATGCGCTATTATGCCCAGATCGCACAAGGCTATGAAGAGCTGCACAAGGAGGAGCAGTTGGGCAAGCTCAAGCTCGTGCTGGACCGGCTGCCGTACCAGAAGACCGACAAGGTCCTGGATGTCGGTTGCGGAACTGGCCTGAGTTCATTGTTGTTCTCGTGCCAGAAGTTCGGCATTGATCCGACATTTGAGCTGTTGCAGCAAGCAAAAAACCGCATGCTTGTTGTACAAGGTATGGCGGAACAGCTGCCGTTCAAGGACAATAGTTTTGACATCGTGATCTGTCTCACGGCATTGCACAACTTTACTGATCCTCAGCGCGCCTTGCTCGAGATGAAGCGTGTCGGCACCGGCAGGTTCGCGATCAGCATCCTCAAACGGGCGCGCGCATTTGATACGCTGATGAAGCTCGTGAGCCAGACATTTAATGTCAAGGAGATGCTTGAAGACCCCAAGGATATCATTTTGTTCTGCGAATGATTCTTTCGTCGGAAAAGGTTGAAAATCTAAAGGATTTTCAAGCACCCAGGAAATCAAAGATTTCCGGAGGATTTCCTGATTTGTCGACGATAGATTTATTAAGAAGCGTCACTTCCCATATCTCATGATCACGAAAGGCAGAGTTATCATGGTGTCAAATATGAACTTCTGGGGCAGCACGAATCCGAATGACAAAGGTCCTCCAGATATGGGCTGGGTCTGGGAAATGCTCGGGTGGAAGAAACGTGAACGCAAGCATCGGTAATTTCTCATTCGGTATCAATCTTGTGATGGAAACAAACGGCAATGTCAAGAACCACCAGTCTCCGCTCGCTGCGGCTCGCTCAGACTGGTGGCATGATTGTGGTGGTTTGTCGGCAATGCGCGACATTGCCGAGACTTGACAATGCGAGCATTGTCAAGTTCGTCGCCAGCCTTGCTGGCGAGACATGCTCGGAAACCTCTGGTTTCCGACACTTGAGCACACTCGGAAATCCACCCTATTGTGGTCTGTGCTCAGCAGACCACCAGTCAATAGACTGGTGGATTTCCGATGTTTTAACAAATTCAACCAAGAAACAGCAGGGCACAAGAAATGAATTCTGCGAGTAATGTTTATATACGGAATCGTTTCTGATTGCGGTGATGAAGCAGTTCCTCAATGAGGTGTGGCAGACGTTCTTTCCATCGCACTGGGCTGAGATCAGTGAGCGGTCGATGGGCAAGGGCATCGGGTTCTTTTCCAAGGTCTTGGTGCTCGCGTTTATTGTGATGATGCTTGTGCATGTTCCGACCCTGGTCAAGATGCCGAGCTTTATTAGCGATCAATTGTCAAAGTTCGACATGCTGCGGATGTCTGGAAACTTTACCATGAGTTCGCCGATCAAGCTGCCGCGTTCTGAGCCGGTCGTGATTTTTGACACGAGCGGCGCGTATACCGAGCTCACGAGCGAGCGCGTGCTCATCACGCAGAACAAGATCTATTATCGGCCATTCTTCAAGACGCGTTCCTTGAACACCGAGGAATTGAAGGATTTGCGAAACAATCGCGAACGGGTCAAGGCGTTCCTTGCCGTGCTGGTGTTTTTCCTGCTGCCGTCAATCCTTTTTTACGCGTACATCGCGGTCTGGCTGAAGTATTTCCTCATGACTCTCACGCTGGCAGTCGTGGTGTTCTTGCTGCTGGACCTGACGCACTGGCGGAGGACATGGAAAGAGCTGTTTGTGCTTGCATGTTATGTCTCGACCTTGCCAGTGCTCGCGGAAGTGATCGTGGGCGCGATCAATCCAGACTGGCTGATTCCTGTGCTGAATCTCTCAGGATTATTAACGCTCTACCTGATTCCTGCGGTCGTGCTTTCCTTGCTCACGATCGGCGCCGCGTTGTGCGTGTATTATAACAAGAAGGAAGAACGATGATGTATAATCCGCGGCAGACGGTTCTTGTTTCCTGCAAGGGGGTTTTTCATCATCTGGGCAAGGATGAAGAAATCGAGGACATCTTGCCATCGGACTGGCACAGTCCTGCGTCAGTCGTGCCCAAGCGGTATGTGATCCTGGTAAGCAAGAAGGCAGCGGCATTGCCCGTGATCCAGAATGCGCGTGCATTTGTGGTGAATTTCATGCCGTTCTCGCACGTCGACCATATCGTCAAGGCAGGCATGCTGCACGGCGCATTCCATGACAAGTTTGCTGCCACCGGGCTCGAACGTGCAGCATGCGAGAAGCTCACCGACATCCCACGGATCAAGGACGCTGTCGCCTGGCTGGAATGCCGCGTGGAAGGAGAGTTTGACTGCGGCGACCACATCCTGTTCTTGGGCGAGATCCTACACGAGCAGGAAGAGCATCCTGATGCCAAGCGGCCGTTCCACATCGATGGCACGAGATTCGCGACGACGCGTGATTAGGAAGCATTATACAAGCACATACTGCGCGTTTCTTGGTGATGTATGCTGAAAATCCTCGCATTTTGAACAAAACATTTATATGCCCATGAAAAAGATAATTTTTAATGAGAAGATTCATGGTGGTTTTTGCAATATTCCTGTTTCTTGTAGCTGCCTGCACTCCACAATCAGGTCAAACTGCAGACGTGCAAATCAATGAACAAGAACAGAGAGAAACACCACCAACTCCGACACGTGAACCAAACGCCGCATCTGAAATAAGACAAGAAGTCCCAGAAGTCGGAAGTACTGTTCACGAACAGGAAAAAATGCCAGCGCCTGAGATACAACAAGAGATCTTCGAAAAAGGGGGAACGCTTCAGGAATGGAAGGAAACAATACAAAAGGCAACTGCACCAGACAGCGAGGAATCAACGACAACTGCTGAATGCGAATCATTGATGAAAAAAAAGATTGAAGAGTGCTCACAACACCAAGGATGGTCGGTGAATAACGCAATGGAGATCACTGATTTTACTACCGATAAACACTATGAATTCCAAGACGTGAAGCGGCAAGACTGCCCTGGCGCGTCGCCCGATAAGACTCCCTCCACCATACACGCCGAGACAGCATTTCTCGACGCCCAGACAGACAACAAGAGAGCATCCTCGTATCAGGTTGTGTGCACCATCGGCTGCAATTGGTGGGATTGTGAAACTGACCTGACCGGCGTTTGGGAAGGAAGTTACAGCGAAACATCTGCTTCGATTTATTGCAAACTAAAAGAAGCAGGATCAAAGACGTTCAGAATAACAAGGAGCGGCAACTCATTCACCGGAACAGCAGAATACAGCGGAGTCTATACCGTAACAGGCGGAGAAAATTGCGAAGGCGGCACGTCCTCAAACGATGGCCCAGTATCAGGTGTCATCTCGGGAAATCAGATTTCTGGCACAATAGTTTATTCAGGCACACAAGTTCCTTTCACTGCAACGATAGAAGGAAATACGCTTACAGGAACGTATTCGTATACAACCACAGCGTATGGACCACGTATGTCTGGGACCGGCGAATTTACTTTACAGAAGCAATAAAACCCAGAGAACCAAGAGGAACATCACTATATATACTTAACCACACAAAAGATTATATAGCATTCTTTGCGCGACAAGAATCATGGATGAGGGCACTGCAGAGCGCATCAGCCAGTTGGCCAAGAACCTGAAAGGCTTGCACTTGGCCGTGTCTGAAGAAGAGGCTTACCGGCGTGCGAAGGAGATTGTTCTCGGCACTGTTGCCCCTGGCACGGAGAAGAGTGTTAAGGAATTGATGCAGGAGGCAGGCGTGACACTCAAGGACTTGCAGAAAGCAAAGGACTTGCTGAGTGACGAGGAACAGGCATTGCGCGAGCTGAAGAAAGAGCTCACTGACCTCAAGGCAAAACAGCTTGAAGAAACCATGCATCATGCCGAGCACACGAACGAGGCAGAGAAGCTCGATCAGGAGCTGTCACAGCACGAGCATGATGTGGGCGTGGTCGAGGAGAACGTCGATGCGGCTGAGCAGGTGCAGGAAAAGCGTCGCGAAGAGCCCTGAAACCCGCACATCTATATTCTACAAGACATATTCTGCAAGAGCGAGCTTGGATGTACCTTGTCGATTTGCGAGGTCTCGGAAATTCGCGGAATTTCTGAAACCAACGTCAACGGAGTTGACGAGGTATCGGAAAAATGCTATTTTCCGAAACCTTTATAAGCAATGTGACTACTCTACGCTGATAACAAACCAATACTCAAGTGGGGTGGCAATATACCATGAAGAAGCTTGCAACAATGATGGTTGCATTGACGTTGTTCGTGCTGCTTGCGGTCAGCGCTTCGGCATTGACGCTCAATAGCGTGACCATTGGCAGTAAAGACCAAGATCGTCTCAAAAACGTTTCTCAGACATTTACGGTTACCAATAACGAAACGACTGCAGTGACGGTGACATTCGCATCGACTGCAGACGCGAAGTACAACGTGCGCTTCGAGCCGGCAAGCGTGAACCTGTCGGCCAGCGGTTCGACAAGCGTGAAGGTCATCGCAGACATCCCACTTGATTTCAATGCGGTTGAATCTTCGAAGAGCTTGTCAGACTTCCTCGAAACAAAGGCATTTGTAATCGGCCAGATTCAAGGCAAGATCGGTGGTGTCGTGGCAGCTTCTGCTGATGTGAAGATGCAAGCGGCAAATCAGCTGGAAGTCAAGAAAGCACGCATCGAGTGCGGCAGCAAGGCAGAATCCCTGGACGACGGCGACAAGATCGAGAACCTGAAGCCAGACACGCAGTGCACCCTTGAGGTCGAGGTCGAGAACAACTTCCCTGAAGATGACGATGAGGATGCTTCAGGCAATGAACTGAAGATCGGCGACATCGAGTTTGACAGCGTTGACATCACGATCGAGGTCGATGATTCGGACTTTGATGTTGACGAGGACGAGGACCTGGATGGCCTTGGCGCAAATGACGAAGACTCAATCAGCATTGACTTTGACATTGATGAGGACGTTGACGACGGTTCCTTCACAATGGACATCTTTGTGGAAGGCCGCGATGACAACGGCGCAACGCATGGAGAGCACTGGGAAATCCGCTTGGAAGTCGAGCGTTTGACGCACGACATCCAGATCCGCGCGCCCTCCCTTTCGCCTGAGCGCGTCAGCGCATGCGATGGCGGTCAAGTCCGCGTCAGTTCGCGCATCTCCAACATGGGCAAGCGCGACGAGGACGAGATTGCGGTCGAGTTAAGCGCCCCTGAGCTGAAGTTCACCAAGCGCATTGACCTGATCGAACTGGACCAGGACGACAGCACCACGGTCAACTTCGCGATTGATGTGCCTGCGGAAACAAAGGCAGGCGTGTACCGCGCGACCTTGTCAACATTCTTTGACAGCACTGCACCGAGCAACTCACAGGCATTGGAGTTCGCGGTGGACAAGTGCGAAGAGTCTGACGTCGTCACCACGACGGAAACCGAAACGCAGACCGGAACAGCCGCGCAGACAGGCAGTCAGTCAACCAGCCCGAGCGCGGCCACAGGAGCAGTTGCAGTGCCTCGCGCACGCGTGCGAAGCACCGGCGGCTTCTCTAACAGCCCGGCATACCTGTGGGTATTGGGCGGATTGGCAGTGGTGATGTTAGTCATCATCGTTGGGCTGCTCATGGTCGCGTTCCGCAAGCCGCGGAATGACGTGATGTAATTTTTTTGCTCTTTCCGTTATTTTTTCTTGATTTTTAAGTTCTGGTGAAAGATCTTCGGTGCAGTCCGTGCTTCTTCCTCTTTTGACGGAAATCGTGCGGGTTTTTGGCCAAAAGGCATGTTAAAACAAGCGTCTTTCTTGGATGCATGCACTGGCGCAACATCATCCGATGGCTGCTTTCCTTGCTCGTCGCGCTTCCTGCGGCGCATGCAGTCGTAATCTCGCAG
>CAYYLN010000003.1:19301-20463 GCA_964472615.1 uncultured Methanosarcinales archaeon | reverse complement strand
GAAAGCGGCGGTGAAGCGGTTGAGCTCACGAATGACGGCTCTGCTGCAGTGGACATCAGCGGCTGGGTGCTTGCCACCGAGACTTCTGCCACAGACGCGACAATTCCTGCAGCCACGACACTGCCTGCAGGAGGGACATATCTTGTTGCTGATGCAGGTTGGAGCGCCTCAAAAGACAACCCTTCTTGGAAGAACGCAGACCATGAGGAGACGCTCACCATGGCGAACAGCAACTCAGGTGTTGCGCTCAAGGACGCAACAGGGGCAATCATTGATGCAGTTGGTTGGGGCGATGCCGCAGAGATCAAAGCAGGGTTGTTTGAAGGCACACCTGCATCTGAAGTCGCGGCAGGGAAAGCGCTTGTCCGATCGCAGGACACGAACAATAACGCTGAAGATGTCAATGAGGCAGACCCTGCATTCTTCTCAGGCGAGAGCGTGATCATCATCGTCAATGTTACAACTCCCACCACCCTCGTCCCTCTGGGTGCAATGCTGTATGAAGATGACAGTGCCGAGCCAGGCGTGCAGCTCAAGCCAGTCGCAGGAGGCACGCGCGCGTTGCACCTCGAGGTGAATTCCTCTGAACCAGTGAGTGCAGGCTGGTTTGGCAGCAGCATCACGCTGTCAAAGAACGGCTCGGTGTGGCAGGGCACTGTGCCGTTGGAATATTGGCATGCGCCCGGTGCGCAGGACATCGTAATCAGCACGCCCACGCAGAATGCAACACTCACTGTTACTATTCTTGAGCTCAAAGCCGCAAAGCTCGAGACCAAGACGGTTTCCTTGCAGGTATCACCTGGCACCACTGCGAAGGGAACGATCAAAGTGAAGAATCAGGGCAATGTCCCGGTTGCTGTTTCGTGGGCAGGGAACGATCTTGTCTCTGGCGCGTTGAAGATCCCGTACACGAATCTCGATGTTCCCGAGAGTACGGTGGTCCCCAAAGATACGAAGACGATTACACTCGAGCTTGATGTTCCTGCGAATGCATTGCCAGGAGAATACAAGACGGTGCTGATGATGAGCACCTGATCCGGAAAGTTTCCGGCGACGGTGAGAAAACAGTTTAATAGGAGTGATCAACTCAAGAAAAGGTCGTGATTATTTCCTATTCCTGAAACTCACCAAACGAGAATTCTTGATCCAGCATGTGGGTCCG
>CAYYLN010000003.1:13376-19291 GCA_964472615.1 uncultured Methanosarcinales archaeon | reverse complement strand
TTTCTGAAACTCACCAAACAACAAATATTGATCCAGAAATGATGGAAATGCGGGGGATTCTCATGCTTTTTGCCGAAGCACTGGTCCTCGACAAGCTTGATCATTTTCACGTCCATATCAGTTTCAACGTGAAGATACTATTTAAGTCTTTCGGCGTTTATATAAAATTTATAAAAGAACTATTTGGCCTCGATGACCTTCTTCATCGCCTTGACGAAATCATCTGCCAGGGCACGGTATTCGTCATACTGCTTGCCCGTGATCTCCCGCACGTCGCGGTGTGTGATCTTTTTGCTGAGCTCGTAGAAGAACCGCATGATGTTCTCATATCGCTTTGAGACGTGGCCAGGCCTGACGAGCTTGTCGCGGATCAGGTCAGCAACATGGCTGGGGCTTGGCGGCACTTCGCCCATCCTCATCAATGCGGCATGCGCAGCATCGATGACTGCCCAATACAAGTCGAGGGATGCCTGCAGGATATGCCAGTGCGCATTGGCGAGCGTTGCCGGCGCTCGCGCGTAATAATTCCAGACGCTCTCCTTGGTCGGCCGTACTCTGCCTTGGAACAGGAGCATCTGCAAGGGCTCGAAGATGCCGACATCAAGCAATGGCACGCCATCGCGGAGCATGTTGATCGCGACAGGGTCGCCATTGCGCATGTATTCCCAGAAGCTCGTGAGCTTCATGGTGGTGATGTGCAGGCGTTTGCTGACTTTTGCCGCGGTGCTTTCCGTGATGACGCGGTATGCTTCCACGACTTCCGGGCTCATCACTAGGGTGAGATCATTGACGATGACGAGCACATCGATGTCATGCTCGTGCAGGCCTTTCTCAGGACGTTCCTTGTGCTCCGCTGCCCGGGCTGCAGAGCCGAAGAGCACGATTGCCTTGACAAAATCACCGAGCTCTTTTTTCAAAAGCTGCGAGAATTTGTCTGCGAGCTGGTAGTCGCTCGTAGGATAGCGCGGCACATTGGGATGTCGTCGCTGCTTGACTTTGAATTCCATAGTGGTAACACACGGCTCTCGAGCGTATAAAAGATTTGTTCACTATTTGCAAATGAGTATTCTCCAGATTGTGCTGTCAGAGGAATACAGGATGCAGCAGCGAAAACATTAAAAGCAAGATGCAAAGCAAACACTCGCATGCAAAAAGAGGGGTTGCATTATTTAGCGTATTCTTTGACCTTGGATCCTGCTGAGGAGATCCGCGGCGCGCTCGAGGATGTCGCAGGCAAGCGCTGTCAGGAATTGCATTCGCTGGACCAACTGCTGGAAGACGCAGAGGGGAGCGCGCTCGAGGCAGAACTCAAGGACGCGCCGGTGCGCGTGACAGGCAATGAAGCGCAGTATCGTACCGACAGCATTGAGTTGCCGGAGAACTATGCCAACGAGTATGGTGGTAGAGAGGACGTTGAAGTTTCGTACGCATTCAATCCTGATGTTGCGTGGGAAGAAGCGAAAGAAGCGTATGAGGATGAGGTGGAGAAACGCATCCAATCAAGCATCATCCAGGCGAATTTCCTGCCGGTCTATCCCACGGCAGAGATGTCTGAGCGTGTCAAAAACTATGGGATCTCGATCGGCTCATTGAGCTTTGTGTTGTATGACATCAAGCAACGTAATTTTTAGTTACTTCATAGTGATTACAAATCCAGAAGATTTATAAATACCTGCAGGTTTTCTCCAGCAACATAGTCATCTGGAGGACCCAGCAGCACTCCCCCACACGAGCGCATTCTGTCGGAAATGCGTGGTGACGCGCATTTCCGAACATGCTCGCCAACGAAGTTGGCGACATGACCTCCAATGACTGTGGGTTTTTTTCTTTGCACAAAGGTTTTTAAGGACGCACTGCTTTCTCGGCTTGGGGTGAGTGGTATGAAAAAAATACTGATTGCATTGATGGTTTTCTCAGTCATGTTCTTGATTGCGTGCCAGCCGGCTGCACCGCAGGTGATACCCGCTGCAACGCCAACGGCGCCTGCTGCCACGCAAGTACCGACCCCGGTGCAGGCGACTCCGAGTGCACAACCATCTGCAGCGCAGCCCGGCGAGATTCCTCCTGCACCGCTGGAGAACAGCCCTGCGCCTGAAGAAGGCGGCATTGATATTGAGCAGGCCTGTTATGGCACGCTTTCCGCAGAGGAATTCTCAAGCATCTGCGGCCGTGAAGGCAAGGTTGTCCTGACGCCCAAGATCAGTGAGGGCTCGTGCTGGATGAACATTGCAGACCACTTGAACAACAAGCTCACCGCAGGTTTCACCACAGTCGATTGGAAGAACGCAGAAGAAGCCAACAAGGAATTCGATCGTGGCGTGAAGATGCGCCGCACACAGGGTGCTGTTGAGGCAAAGGAAGTCGGCGAGCGCAGCTATCGCTATCAGGAAATCAAGCGCGAGAACATCGTCTGGGTGCGCGGTACGTTCCTCACGATGCTCGCGGCGATGAACGACCTCTGCCCGCCAGAGAAGATTGCTGAAGTCGCTAAGAAGATCGACAGCAGGCTCGGCTGATTTTTTACTTATTATTGTAGTATTCGAAAGGGCATTGATCTGCATCATCCGAGAAGATGACCGATGTGAAAGTCACATTTAAGGACAAGTTTTAAAAGTTAAGAAAAATACACGTTTACCGAATGAAAATACTGTTCGTATATCCTCAGTATCCTGACACTTTCTGGAGCTTCAAGCACGTTCTCAAGTTCATATCAAAAAAGGCAGCATTTCCACCATTAGGATTGCTGACCGTCGCTGCTCTGTTGCCCAAAGAATGGAGTAAGAAACTTGTTGATACCAATGTGAAGGAATTACGTGATCAAGATATCGAATGGGCGGATATGGTATTCATCAGCGCAATGATCGTCCAAAAGGAAAGTGCACAGGAAATAATCAACAGATGCAAAGCAAAGGGAAAACCTGTTGTTGCGGGCGGGCCAGTGTTCACTACACAACACCAAAATGTCAAGGGAGTCGACCATTTTGTGTTAAACGAAGGAGAAATAACCCTGCCATCGTTCCTCAAGGATCTGGAAGAAGGGAATCCAAAACCACTCTATACCTCAACAGAACGGCCAGATGTAACAAAAACACCAATACCTCTGTGGAATCTCATCGACCCAGATGACTACGCGGCCATGGCCATTCAGTACTCACGAGGGTGCCCATTCAACTGTGAGTTCTGTGACATCGTCATCATGAACGGTCGAGTGCCAAGAACAAAAGAGCCAGAACAGGTTATAAGAGAATTCCAAGCGTTGTATGACCGAGGATGGAGAGGAACCGTGTTTGTTGTTGATGATAACTTTATCGGAAACATGTTTAAAGCAAAACAGCTGCTGCCTTCGATAATCAAATGGCAGGAAGAACACAAATATCCTTTCAAATTATTGACAGAGGCAAGTACAAATCTGGCAGATGATGAAGAACTCATGAATCTCATGACCCAAGCCAACTTCGCGAAAGTGTTTCTCGGCATAGAAACACCAAGCGTGGACAGTCTAAAGGAGTGCGGAAAAGTGCAAAACGCCAGAAGAAACCTTGCAGAAACAGTCAAAATAATCCAACAACACGGCATGCAAGTCATGGGAGGCTTTATTGTTGGATTCGATAATGACACTGAGGATATATTCAAGACCCAAATCGATTTTATCCAAGAAATAGGTTGCGTTGTCGCGATGGTGGGGATATTAGGCGCCCTTCCACAAACAAGACTCTGGCACAGACTCAAAGCCGAAGGAAGATTGCTTTCTGAGACTACAGGAAACAACACAGAGGCCACTGTTAATTTTATTCCGAAGATGGGCGTGAGAACGTTAGTAGAGGGGTACCAAGAAATCCTGGCAAAAATATACTCGCCAAAAGAATATTATGCGCGCATACACACTTTCCTAAAAAATTACAATCCAAAAACAAAGGCTCGACTGAACATGCAAGAAATCAAGGCGTTCTTCAAAAGCATGTGGAAAATAGGAGTCATGTCCAAAGCAAGAAAGCATTATTGGAAGTTATTAAGTACCACGCTCCTCAAGAAAAGAAAGGCATTCCCCATGGCTGTTGAATTGGCCATCTACGGCTTGCATTTTCAGAAAGTGGCTGAAAAAAGTCTTGGTATAAGGCGTTAAGCAGGTATCGCCGCCTTGTACTACAGTAGTAAAACCTTGCTTTATAAAAAGTATTTTCTAACAGCCCGCCAAGGCGAAGGTTCAGTAGCTTTAATAAACAAAATAACTTCTCCTTTGAGCATGGTAAAGCCAGAGAAAATACTGTATGAAAATCAAGAAGTTGTTTTTCGAAAGGCTGTTTCGCAGGTGATACCGTTACTGCGTCCGGCCTGTGTTAACCAAGCAATAGTCTGGGCTTCTTTGGCAGAACATACATTCGGCGTGTACAAAGAACAATACGAAGGAAAGGCAGGATCGGATATCGATCTCGTAATCATTGTTGACGAGCGTTACCCCATCCCCAAAGAATGGAAGTTCACAAAAGTAAAGAAAAGTTGGTTTGATTTGTATCAACTGGGTTATTTTGTGCACGAAAACCACATTCACCCCATTGACGGACTCCTTGTTTTTCCAAGCAGACACGACTTAAGCAAGGTAATGACAAATCTGAAAGGCCGTTCAAAAGTGATTTATGTCAAAGAAGACCCTGCAACAAATATTCCTATCGTATGATTACTGAAGAAATCCTGCCTTTTCTGAGGGTTTATTCCAGCGGGACTTCTGACCAGAGCTTGAATTCGTTGCTGGGTGCGTAGGCGCCGAACATCATCAGTGGCGAATACGTCCTGCCGAAGTAGCCGTGCTGGACGTCGCCCCAGCGCTGCACTGGCGTGCCTGTGTAGCCGGTGGCGAAGGGCGCGTTGAAGTGCTGCCAGCTCTTGAGCAGGATCCTGCCCTCGCCGAACTTTTCTTCCTCGTGGCCTTCAGACGTGACATAGCCGTTGAAGCCGCCCTTCTGTTGAAGGATCTCGACTGCTCGCTTGACCGGCAGGATTCCTTGGCCTGGAGGCAGATGGCCGTGTGCGGCTCCTGCGCTGTCCACTGCCTGGATAGCGCCGATGATATCGTGTTTCTTGTTTTCCTTGGCGAGCCATTCGACCTGTTCGGTATACCATTTCTCGAATTTCTCAATGCGTTCGTGCCAAGGCAATTCAGGATGGAAGGTCTGCAGCCACATGCCCATGTGTGAAGTATCAAACGTGCCTTTGATGTGCCTGCGCGCCTCTTCTTCTGCGCGGGCACGCGAGTAGCCTTGAGTGATGAGCATGTGCTTCATTTTTTCGCGCGCGTCAAGGATGGTTTTGGCGAATTCCTTGGGATGGCTGCCGAAGAACTGCGGCCAGCCGAGTTCAGGGCCGACATAGAGGTCTTTCTTGATGCTCTTGGGTCCGAGCTTGTCTTGCATCTGCAGCGCGGTCATGCCTGCTTCGGCGTACGATTGAGTGCTTCGGTCAAGCACAAAGGTATTGAAGTCAATCCAGTTTTTCTTGCGTTCATCGAATTCCTGGATGGTCCTGCTCTGCGCCTCGATTCCTGCCCGAGCCGCCCGCTCTTGCTTCTCCCAGAAGTCCTTGTCTTCTCCGCGTGCACGTTCCTTCTCGCGTTGCGCTTCCCTGAGGCGCCTCTCGTGGAATCCCTTTTCTGCTTCTGCGATCTTGATCTGGTTGTCGAGGAAGTAGGACTTGATCTCTGTAAGGACGAGGTTGGGGTCTTCTTTGTGGTACTTCCATTTGACGAACTTCACAAAATCATCATACCCCCATGGCTGGGGCGCTTCGCCTTTCAGCGGGTCAAAGGTCTTCTCAAAATTGTTTTTGTCCCGGAACATCATGATGTTCTCGCGGATCGGGATCGGGATGATCTGGCCTGAGCGCTGGTCGACGAGCTTGATCTGTTCAGCATGCTCTTCTTC
>CAYYLN010000003.1:4419-13366 GCA_964472615.1 uncultured Methanosarcinales archaeon | reverse complement strand
GTGTGCTTTCTGGTCGAGCCAGGTGGCGCGGTGGATGGGACGGTCGAATTCCCAGCTGACAATGTCCACGCCGCCCCCTTGACCGGTTTCTGCTGCGAAACGAACCATTTCCTTGACTTCATCGAGGTCACGCTGGCGCTTCTGCTCATCGACGACGCCGCGCTGGGGGTCCCAGCCAGAAAGGTTGGTCAATGAGGTGGGCATCTCAAAACCAGTGATGGCAACTTCGTTGGCCATCGCGACTTCCTTGATTGCCCTCCTGACCTCTTCACCGTATGCTTTGGGCCTGCCGCCAATGGCTGATTCAATGGGTGTCTGGAAGACAAGTTGGAGGTTCCCGGTACCGCCGCGGATCGCGGCTTGGACGTTCTGGACGATGTTCTTGAACCTGCCGGTGGGGTCGTGTTCAGGAACCGTCTGGCCGAGTTGCGCGATCGGGAGAATGGGTTGCTCGATGGTCGCCGTAGGCCGGACTGGCTCGAGCTCGGCGCGTTCGTGATAGCCGCGGTCCATCGGCGTGTAGTATTCGGTTCTGAATTCGACCATAGTATACAAAAAGGTATATTGGAGTTTATAAGCTTTTACCTTATTTTGATGACAAAGTTTAAATACATAGAAACCATAGAGAAATGCATGGTTTTGCGTCTGAATGATAAAATCAGTTTGGATTGGGAAACGGCCAAGCAGCGCCTGCGAGAAGCGGCAAAAAATGACCCGTATGATGTAATGCTGAAGCATTTTCAGAAAGCACACTATCATGCGATTATGAACATCCTTCTCGACCAACCAGAACCCAACCCCCGTCGGAAGTTGGCAGTTCCGACCGTGCTCCTACACGTGACCGCAGAGCAACGAGCCAAGTTTCTCAAATATGCGAAGGACTGTGGCGTTCAGGATGAAGCGCTGCGCTGCCTGCAGGTCGCTGCGCGGCTTGCGAGTGAGTACCATCGAGACGCAGATGGCCTTGAGAGCATTTTGAACGGTACCCCAAAGAGCGAAGCACTACCAGGCATCAACTATCAAGCATTCATGAAATTCTACAACACCTACAAGGACCATGCAGGACGATCCACTGGCGATTGAGTTCATCAAGCGCCTGAATGCCGCAGTGAAGCGTCGTGTGACGATCACTTTGATTGGCGGGAATGCGCTCGTCATCCTTGGTTTAAAGAATGCGACGAGAGATGTTGACCTTGTTGTACGTTCTACGGAACCAGAAGTCGCGAAATTCTGCAAAGAATATCCTTCGAGATACAAAGTCAAGGTAGAATTCTTTGTCGATGGTCTCTTCAAGCACATCCGAGTGAAAGATTATCTCGCTAAGGCAATTGATTTCGTTGGCGGAGAATTCCTGAATGTAACCGTCAAGATTCTGAATATCTACGACATCATTCTCACCAAAATGAATCGTTTTGAAGAAAAAGATCAGATAGATATCCAAAACATCATGTCGAAGATGAAGATTAGTGCGAAAGATCTTGATGAAAGGTTCCACTATTACCTGAAGTATTTCATGGACCCGAAGGACGATTTCATCGAAAAGTACAAAACGCTCAAGAATGCGTATGGCAATCTCTTGAAATAATCACTGGTTCTCATGGCGTGCCCGGTAGAATGTGCGATGATGGTCGCCTGAGGTGTACATGATTGCTTTTTCTGCTGCAGTGAGGAGGCTCTCTGCCTTGCGGCCGGCGGCGTAGTCACCCTCGCGGATCGCTTCCTCTTTTTCGTGCAGGGCATCACGGAATTGTTCGAGTTTTTCCTGCTGGTAGCTCGAGATGACGCCGGTGGTTTTGATGTCTTCGCGGATCTTGTTAATGCGCTCATAGATGTTCGCGATGGGTTGCCGCGCGAGGAAGTTGACATACTCGCGTTCGTCTTGTGCGTTCGGAGCGCCTCTGGGCGCCTCTGCTGCAATGGTCTCAAGTTGTTTTTCTTGGTCAGGTTCTTTTCCGCGCGCGAAGAGTTTTTCGACATCAACCCTCGCGAGTTGGGGGGCCTGCTCTTCCATCTCCTCGAGCACGCGCAGCTCTTCCTCTGCCTCTTTCAGGAAGTCTTGGGCGTCTTTGATCTCTTGCTGGCTCTCGTCGATTTCCTTGCTGCGCTCCTTGATGAGCACCGTGAGTTTTTCCTGGAGCTCGCGCAAGGCCTTGATTTTCCGCTCAGGAGGCATGGTGCGGAGCTTCTCAAAGGTGACTTTGTTCATGAGCGTGAGCGAATGGACACGCCGATGCGCATCAGCGTATCAGCACTGTCCATCATGCAGAATTCAGGCGCCGAGGCTATTTAAGGCTTGTCAAAAAAGTCGCAAGAACTCTTTAATCGCGCAATGGCTGCTCGCACACTGCGCAGATCTCGGCATCAAGGTCGTCAATATACTGCGTGGTCAGGCCGTGCTGGATCGGCGTCCCACAGCTCGGGCATGCTTCACCAGGAGTGTGCTGGTGAACAAACATGTTTTCCATGCGCAGATGAAGCGTTTGTGGACTTAAATGGGTTGTTGTATAAATTATAAGGAACTACCACGTCAGGAGGCGGTGGGCTTTCTTGAAATTCTTGTAATGTTGCCACACCACACTGCTCGCATCCTTGGCTGCCTTGTCTTTTTCAGCTTCTTTTTTTGCCTGCTCTTTTGCCGGCGGTTCCTTGCCTCTCTTGGGAAGGACTGCGGTAAAGGTCTCCTTGAATCCTTTGCCGATTTCGCGGAAGGGTTCGAAGATGTCGACGGCTTTCCGCGGTTTTTCTTCTGCCTTTTCCTCCTTCTTGTGCTGTTCCTCTGCTTCCTTGAGGTATTTCTTGAGGTCGTCGCCGAGCGCGTCCATTGCTGCGCGCAGCGAATCATCGATGCTCTTGATGAGTTCCAGGTCTTCGTCGTCTTTCATCTTCTTGAACGCCTCGATCTGTTGCTCTGTCCAGCCATATGCGCGCCAGAATATCTTGGTCTCGCCTTGGTGCAAGGGCCCGCGGTGGAAGCCGCCTTCCTGCGAGAACTGCATCTGCGGTCTCGTGCGGTACTGGAACGTCATGAGGACGCAGGAATAGTAGTCCTTGTTCTTCTCAGGGATTTTTTGCCCGAGGATTTCGATCTCAATGAGTGATCCTTCGAAGGCGGCGATGAGGTCTGCAGAACTGAGCTTGCTCACGTCTGCGCCGAGTTTCTGGATGTGTTTCAGGTAGGGCTTGACCCAGGTCATGTACATCTTGATGACGGCAAAGTGCTGACGGAGGTAGTCGAGGGTGAATCGTCTGCGCTGCTGGATCTCGATCCAGGTCTCGCTCTTCCAGACGAGGTATTGGTAGAGCTTGCGTTTGAGGATGTTCTTGAGCTCCTTGTTGAATCCTTCAGCCTGCTTTTCCACGATCGTGTCGACCATGCTGCGCACGTCTGCGTCAGTGACATCCTTGGGGTCTTTGCCTTTGAGTTTGGCCACGACTTTGCGGTTGACGTGGATGCTGAAGAACAGGTCTGCGAGCGCTGAGAACTGGAGTTGTTGCGCCATGACAAAGAGGTTGCTGCTCGTCCGTTGGCCTCCGACAACGCCGTCGACCATGTCCGTCCAGAGCCCTTTGAGCGCGATCTCGGCCCCTTCTCGTCCGAGTTCTGTGTCCTCGTAGTATTGCTTGCGCTCATCGATCCAGCGGATCTCCCGTACGAGCTGGAACATGTCCTTGATCATCTTGCCGATGGTTGCGAGGTATTGCGCGACTTTGTCTTGCGCGAGGCCGAGGCGTTGGGCTGAGGCGCCGTAGAAGGATGAATGTTCTGCTGCGGTGAAGATGTCTGAGATCTTGTGGACGATCGGGAAGCCCCAGTCATACGTGAGGTGTCCGAGCGACCAGTAATAGATGGGTTCGATGCTCTCATGGGGGACTTCATAGATGAGATGATACTTGTTCTTGGGCTTGGGATAGTCCATGAGCATGATCTGGTCTTTCTGGATCTCGAGATCGTCGTGGTCTGCGTATTTTTCCGCGTCGTTGTCCTTCAGGTCTGCGAGAGCCTTGCGTTTTTTCTCATCATCCCATGTGTCCCAGTCAGGATAGTGTTTCCTGAAGTCAGGATTGGCGAATCCGTGCAGGATGAGGCGTTTGCTGCCGGCAGTCATGCTTCTTCCTCTTTTTCTCCGATTGATGCGTTGGTTGTATTTAAATCCTGTCGCTCGCGAAGCGACGACAGACCAGCCGACTCTGTCGGCGCTGCCTGTCGCTGCAGGACGACGACAAAGCCCACCTGGCTCACCAGGCGCGTGTTCGTCTTCACGGCGAGCTCGCGGGCGAATGCCTTTTTGTCACTTGCAAATCCGCGATTTGCACGTTCGTCGGAAATCCCTGATTTCCGAGATTTCCCTGCCGCGTGCGCGGGCAGGAACTTCACCTTGATGACCCTGCGTTTCTTGAGATGCTTCTTGATCTCCTCGATGACAGAAGGCGTGAGCCCTGCTTTTCCAATGCGGACAAGAACAGGCAATGCATGCGCGTCCATGTTAGACCTGTCGCTGGAATTTTTTGAGTGCGAACGGAATTTCCTTGACCATGTCTGAAGCAAGGTAACCGAAGCCCATGCGTTTGTATAATTGTTCGCCGATCTTGCCGTTGACATACGTGGCAACCCGTGCGCTCGTGAAGGCATCGTTGCCTTGGGTCATGAGCCCTGCGATCATTCCGGCGAGGACATCACCGACACCGCCGTGCGTCATGCCTGCGTTGCCTGTGGTGTTGGTCGCGGTTTTGTCCTTGCTGACGATGAGGGTCTTGGGATGGCCTTTGAGCACGAGCACGTTTTCCTTGAGCAAGGGCTGAAGGTGTTTGATTGTTTTTCCTTTGAGCTTGCTGTTCTTGAGCAGGATGCCGAATTCGCCGCCGTGCGGCGTGAGGAGAGCATGGCGGACCTCTTGGAGACGGACGATCTTCAATGCGTCAGCATCGATGACGACGGGCTTGTCGAGCTTCCGGAGGAACGAGCGAACGAACGAACGCGTTTCCGGACGCAGCCCGATGCCGTTGCCGACGACAACAACATCTGCGGTCTTGGCGAGCGCGAGCACGGTTGCGAGGTGTTTGAGTTGAAGCCAATCACCGGGCAGCTTGCGCGTGATAAGATCTGGCGAGATGCAGTTGATCGCCCACGCGACTTTCTCTGGCGCTGCGATCGTGACGAGATCTGCGCCGCTCCTGATGGTTGCAAGAGCAGCTTGTCCGACAAAAGTCGGAGCTCCGACATAATCAATGCTGCCACCCAAGACCAGGACGCGGCCGTTCTGGCCTTTGTGCGATGTCTTCTTTCGTGGCTTGAGAGAACGCATCATTTAGATCGTTGCCAGGAGCATCCACAGGCCGAGGCCGACCAGCAGGAGTCCGGTCGCGAGGCGCATCGAGCCCTTGTGGCGTTCGCGGAACTCCTCAACGTGCCTGAGGTGCGTCCCCTTGTAGACGCTCCACAGGATCAGCCAGAGCGGCAGGACGAAGATGATGTTGTAGATGGTGAGGAACATCAGGTTTTGCGCATAATTCTGGACGGCAAGCCCTGCCTGAGTCATCAAGGTAAGCACGGCGAGGTAGACTGCGCCAGTGCAGGGAAGCTCGACAAGCGCGACAAAGACGCCCATGCCAAATGCAGTATACCATTTGTCGCCGATGTAACTCACATAGCGTTTGATGCGTGCGGCTTCGGATGGCATGATGGAGAGACTGAATCCTCTGCCGTACCAGAAGAAGTCCTTGATCTCAATGAGCCCTGCGAAGATGATGATGATCGCGATGACGATGTAGGCAATTGCTGATGCCTTGCCCAATGCCCTGAGGGCACCGAGCAGGATGATGCCTGCAAGCAGGTACGTGATGAAGACGGCGCCGATGTAGATGGTGCCGTTGATGATCATCGTGTGCCTGCCTTTCGCGGTCTTGGCAAGGTAGGCAAGCATGAAAATGAGCACGCCGAATGCGCACGGATTGATGCTGTCGATCAGCGCAGCTCCTACGATGAGCGGGAGGGTAATCTCAACCATGTTCAGCAGAACTCACAGACCATCTTTTTCTTTCCTTTCTTTTTCTTCACAGCCATTCAGGCACCTCTTTTTTCGTGTTTTCTGGTCTTAAGATATATAAATATTACTTTGTGATGCGCGCTCCACCGCTCGGCAATGCAGAGATGAATTCATCGGTCGTTCCTGCGCCAAGGAGTTTCTGCAGGTGTTTTGCGATAGCTGATGCTTTTTCATCGCCTTGCCTGATGACTGCGTATTTCGTGCAGTGTTTCTTGACTGCAGATAACGGTCCTGCCATGACACGGCCGTCGTCAAGGATGCCGATTGCGATTTCCAAGGAGGGGTGGTAGTACGTACGCTTGCCGTAGACCATAAATGCTCCTTTTGCCAATGCGGTTCCTGCCTGTGCTTCCTTGGTGACTTGTTCAGGCGTGACGCTGAAAACATCCATGCTGCCGACGCCTGCACGCCACGCGCGCGAGAATGCTGCGGTCGCTTGCGCAACTTCTTCCTTGGTCGCTTCGCCGATAGGTTTGCCTTCTGCCTTGATGACGAAGAAAGGGCTGCCGGGCGCTTCGGTGTGGAAGACAAGGTCTCCGAGCTGTGTATGCTTCTTGACGATGATGTCATTGCTCGTGGCGTCCCTGCCGCCGATGCAGAGGAATCCCTCGCTCGAGAAGAACCAGCGGAATTTCTCATACCATGCCTTGGTTCGCTCGGGAATTGGGGTTTTGGTTTTCTCGAGACGCTCAATGACCGATGCCTGCTGCTTGAGCAGTTTGTCTTTCTCAAGCTCAAAGCGTTTGAGTGCTGCCTTGACGCCTTCGATCTTGCGTTTTGCCTTTTTTGCTTTTTCGAAATAGACCTCTGCGTTTTGCTCCAAAGACTTCTTGACGTTGAGGATGAAGCGCATCTCACACCGCCGCCGACGCAAGGAAACGACCAATCTGAGGCCAGCCCCCCATGCGAAGAGCACCTGATGACAACTTCTCCTTGCGGTTCCATGGCTGGTTGATGAGAATGATGGTGATGCCATTACTCGTGAGGCTGCTGAGCCCTTTCAATTGGTCATCAATCACCATGTCAAGCTTCAGGCGGTTGATGACAACGCTCTTTGAGAGGATGGTGCCATCTGCGAGCCTGCGTTTCTCATCATCGGAAACAAAGAGGAAGTGATGGTACGGAATCCTGTTGCGCTGGAGGTATTGCTTCGCGGTCTGAGCGCCTGCCGCAACCCTGCCCGTGAGGATGATCACGCGATGGCCTGCAGCGATCAGCTGCTGGATTGCCTCACGTGCTCCGTCGACGAGCGGCGCAGTCAGCGTCGCTTCGCCGTGGATGAACACTTTCGCCTCCTTGATCTGCTCGTCAGTGAGGAACTGCTTCCGCAGCGCGCCAACCGATGCCTCCAGCGGCAGGTTGATCCTGAAACGCGCCTTGCAGAACTGCTGCTGGAGAACATAGGTATTTGCGATAGTGCCGTCAAAATCAATCGCGATGCGCATAGGAAATCGAACATGAACCGGGGATTTAAATATTACGCTGCCTTTATATACCAATAGCGCGCCTCTTTTCCGCAAAGAGGTGTGTATGATCGCAGAGCAGGTGCAGGACGCGGCAAGGTTGGATTTACACATTTTGTCATGTTTTCGTCGAAAGTTATTTATGCATCAAACACGTAGTGAGGTATTATGAATCCACGAGACGTATTCAAGCGTGCATTGCAAGATCCTACAATTGACATTGATGTAATCACACCTTCGCGCATAATTGAAATCACACGAATTGTTAACGACCTGACCCCTAAAGAATATGTAAGCGAATGGCGTCACACAATGGGGGAAGTTCGTTACGAGTATCACCGGCACAGCGGAAATGGTGTTAGAGATCTAAAAGAGTTATATGACCATGGAATTCGTGGTGGAAACCCGAAATTGACGCAACTTTATTCCCGCTCTGATCTCGAGAATCTTATTCAGCCGCAAACGGTTTCAAATTCTTGAGCATATACGAAAAGAACTCATGATTAACTTGACTTGGTGAGAAGACAATCGCGCCCTCATTGAGCTTGCCAGGGCAATGCCCTTGTGCACACGTCAACTTCAAGTATTTTTGAAGACCCTTAAAACGCTGTTCATCGGCTAGGACGGTGTAGAATTCCTCGTTCACACCTGTGATCGCAGCAAAATGCAAGTCAGGAACAAATCCTGAAAGTGAAAGGAGCTTCGCAGTTGAACGGATGATGACGACGGGATCTTCCCAAGGCGCAGGCCCAATCGTATCAGCTCCGCAGAGCACGGTAACAGTTTTCTCAAGATTTTCTGCGTGGAGAGGGACAAGCAGGTCCAATTCAGGATGAGCAACAATAACATCTTGCTTTTGAATAATTGCCTCTTGCATTGATGTTGGCTTAAAATATCTATCATAGAATGTTGCATCCTTATATTCCTCTCGAAATTCTGGTTTGTCAAAATATTTAGGATCCATGCGATAAATACTGAAACGCGGAATGACTAGTCCAGAAACGCCGCTTGCCTTTTGGACATGTTCAATTTGCTGTGCACTGTCATGCAGAAAGTGGATAACAATCGAGCTCGTGGGCAATGGTTGATCTGCAGCAACAAAATTCATACCTGTGAAGTATCCACGCTGGGTGAGGCGAACTGCCTGACCTAGAATGGATTCGAGTTCATCATTCGAAAATTCTTTGCTTTGCATCATATGGGTAAATAGTGGTTCGGATTATTTAAATCTTTCTTAATTTAACTACTAATTAGTGGCGAAAATTTTACGGATGATCCGGAATTTTTCTGGCAAGGCTTTAAATATTACGCTGCTTTTATGCATGGTGCTGTTCAGCGACTGGGAAGAGAACGTTGTTGAGTTCGGCAAGGCGACGACAGCGCGCATCAAGCAGCATGGTCTGTAACGACAGCTGATGTTATTCTTGCACCGCGTTGCAG
>CAYYLN010000003.1:2126-4409 GCA_964472615.1 uncultured Methanosarcinales archaeon | reverse complement strand
GCAGCATCATTGGTCTTGGCCCTTGCGAGCACAGCCAATGATGCGGGCGCTCAAGGCAGTTCTTGACGCAAGAAAGCGTAAGCTTCGACACTGCACGAGCGTGAGCGAGCTTCCGGAATTCGAGCACAAATTCCGAAAGCTTTATAAATAACCCACGGAAAAATCAGTCTATCGCCTGATTCACGTGAGGGGACTATCTGTTTTGTATGCAGACCATCACCATTTCACTGCGCGCAGACATCTCGCCCTATTCTATTCCTGATCAACGCACACTTCAAGGGCCGGTAGCTCAGCCTGGTAGAGCAGCTGGCTTTTAACCAGCTGGTCGCGCGTTCAAATCGCGTCCGGCCCGCTTCCACTGCGAGAGGTCCCATGGCAAAGGAAATCGATGTCAGCAAGCACGTTCTCGTGCCCAAACACGTGAAACTGAACGAGAAAGAGAAGAAAGACCTCTTTGAGCAGTACGTTGCTGACCTGCGCGACCTGCCGAGGGTCTACAAGGATGATCCTGCAATCCAGGGCTTGGACGTGAAGGAAGGCGACATCATCAAGATCTTCAGGAAATCCCCGACTGCGGGCGAAGCGATCTTTTACCGACGCGTGGTGAGCCGCTGATGCCGAGCATTGCCAAGACCCTCATCGCGAAGCATTTCGCGGATAATTCTTTTGTCAAGAGTAATATCGAGTCCTTCAATCACTTCGTGGAGCACGAGCTCCAGAGGATCGTTAATGAGAACAAGGATATCGAGCCGACTATCATCCCGCCGAATGTGGAGTCATTCAAGATCCGCTTGGACAAGATCGAGGTCAAGGAACCCACCATCACTGAGGCTGACGGTTCGGTGCGCCCGATCTATCCAGTCGAGGCGAGATTAAGGAAGTTGAGTTATGCTGCGCCTGTCTTCATCGAGGTCTCGTCGCACATCAATGACGTGCAGCGCGAGACCTTCACGACGCAGATTGGCTCGTTGCCGATCATGCTCAAGAGCAAGAAGTGCCACCTCTCGGCAATGTCCCGCGATGAACTCATCGCCAAGGGCGAGGACCCTGACGACCCGGGCGGGCATTTCATCATCAATGGCACCGAGCGTGTGCTCGTGAACATCGAGGACTTGGCGAGCAACCGGTTCCTGGTGGAAGAGACATCAGGCGTCACACAATACACCGGCAAGCTGTTCTCGGAAAACGGCCCGTTCAAGATCCCACACACGATTGAACGACTGAAAGACGGCATCTTCTATTTGTCGTTCACGCGCGTCAAGCGCGTTCCGATCATTGTCGTGATCAAGGCGCTCGGCATGCTCAAGGACGAGGAGATCATGCAGGCGGTGAGCAAGGACAAGCAATACGATGAGATCCTCATCAACCTTTTCGAGTTCGTGAATATCAAGAACAGCGAGGATGCCATTGACTACATGGCCAAGAAGATCGGCATCACGCAGGCGAAGGATGTGCGTTTGGAACGCATGAACGAGATCATTGACAAGTATCTCCTGCCGCACGTGGGCACGAACAAGGAAGACCGCCAATACAAGGCGCACACCTTGTGCAAGATGCTGCGCAAGTACATCGCTGCGGCAAATGGCGAAGTGCCGTTGGACGACAAGGACCATTACATGAACAAGCGCATCAAGATGTCCGGTGACCTTTTGGCTGACTTGTTCCGCATGAATCTCAAAGTGCTCATTGGCGATATCCTATACAATTTCCAGCGCATTGTGAAGCGGGGAAAGTTCCCGAGCATCAAGGTCATCATCCGCGACAAGCTCCTCACGAGCAGGATTTATTCTTCGATGGCGACCGGCAATTGGGTTGGTGGCAGGAAGGGCGTGAGTCAACGAATCCAACGATTAAACCATTTGAACACGCTTTCGCATCTGCAGCGCGTGGTGTCGCCCTTGTCGAGTTCACAGGAGAATTTCGAGGCGCGCGAATTGCATGCCACGCATTTGGGCAGGCTTTGTCCTGCAGAGACTCCGGAAGGCACGAACATCGGCCTGAGGAAGAACCTCGCGTTGTTCACGGCTGTCGCAAAGGATGCAGATGAGCAGGAAACCTTGAAGCAGCTCAAGGCCATGGGCTTGCGGAGCGTGAGACCGTGATGAAAATTCGCGGATACTTGAGGAATGCACAGCATTCTCAAGTTCATCGACAATCTCCGATTGTCGAGATTTCAGCATCGCAGCCGAAATTGATTTCGGCTGCTTCGACAAAATCTTTGATTTTGTTGCCGTCGCCAACCTCCACAAGAAGGATTGTTAGATGGAGGTTGTCGAGATGAGT
>CAYYLN010000003.1:0-2116 GCA_964472615.1 uncultured Methanosarcinales archaeon | reverse complement strand
GTGGATCATGGCCAGGAATTCACGCGGCAGATCCGCAATGCGCGTCGTGCAGGCACGCTGGGCAGCAACGTGAACGTCATGTTCGAGGAGCACCTCAATCAGGTCTTCATCGAGGCAGGCCGCGGTCGCGCGCGCAGGCCGTTGATCGTTGTCAAGGATGGCATTCCATTGCTCACGGAGAAGCACATCAAGCAGCTCCAGAAGAATGAGATCAGTTGGACTGACCTCGTGCAGCAGGGCGTCATCGAATACCTGGATGCGGCTGAGGAGGAGAATGCATTGCTCGCGTTCAGCGAGACTGAGCTCACGCCTGAACACACGCATCTCGAGATCACGCCCTTGGCGATGCTGGGCATCGTCACGACCCTGGTCCCGTTCGGTGACCATAATCCTTCTGCCCGTCTGTCCATCGGTTCGAAGAACCAGAAGCATGCGATCGGCTTTTATGCCGCGAACTTCCCGGTGCGCATGGACATGGACGTCAACATCCTGCACACGCCGCACATTCCGATCGTGCAGTCGATCATGCACGAACTCTCAGGGTATGAGACCCACCCGAGCGGCCAGAACATTGTCGTGGCCGTGATGAGCTATAAAGGGTACAATATGGAGGACGCGGTCATCTTGAACCGAGGTTCAATCGAACGCGGCTTTGCTCGTTCGAGTTATTTCCGTCCTGCAGTCGCTGAGGAACTCAGGTATTCCGGCGGCCTGATGGACGGCATCAGTATCCCGGACAAGGAAGTCAAGGGCTACAAGAGCGAGAAAGACTACCGCCTTTTGGAAGACGACGGCATTATTTATCCTGAAGCCCAGGTCAGGGAAGAGGACGTGATCATCGGCAAGACGTCGCCACCCAGGTTCCTGAGCTCACTGGAAGAATATTCTCTTGCTTCAAACATCCGCCGTGAGAGTTCGGTAGCGTTGCGGCACGGTGAGGAAGGCATTATTGATTTCGTGCTCGTGACCGAGAATGAGGAAGGAAACAAGCTTGTCCAGGTCAGGATCCGTGACCAGCGCATTCCTGAGATCGGCGACAAGTTCGTGTCACGGCACTCGCAAAAGGGAGTGGTGGGCATGATTGTGCCGGAAAGCGACATGCCGTTCTCGGCATCAGGCATTGTTCCGGACATGCTGTTCTCGCCGCACTCGATCCGGACGCGTATGACGATCTCGCACTTGCTCGAGCTCGTGGGTGGTAAGATGGGCGCGCTCTCGGGAAGGCACGTGGACGGCACCACGTTTGAGGCAGAGCCTGAGGAAGCGATGAGGAAGGAATTGCTCAGTCTCGGCTTCAGGGAGAACGGCACTGAGACCTTGTATAACGGTATCACCGGCGAGCGGATGAACGCCAGGATCTTCATCGGCAACATGTACTACTTGAAGCTCAAGCACATGGTCGCCAACAAGATCCAGTCGCGCGCCCGCGGACCGATCCAGTTGCTGACCCGACAGCCTACCGAAGGCAGGGCAAAAGAAGGCGGTCTCAGACTGGGAGAGATGGAGAAGGACACATTGGTCGCGCATGGCGCCTCGCTGTTGTTGAAGGAGCGCTTTGATTCTGACAAGACGGTGGTGCCGGTGTGCGGTTCGTGCGGCGTCATCGCGATCCATGACACGTACAAGGACAAGCGCATGTGCCAGATCTGCGGCGATAACGTGGAAGTCAATGATATTGAGATTAGCTATGCGTTCAAGCTCATCCTGGACGAATTCAAGTCCTTGGGCATTTATCCAAAACTGATATTGAAGAACAAGTACTGAACATGGCACCGAAGAAGAAAGAAGCAGAAGACGTGCTCGCGGCAGCGGTCGAGCCAGAAGCGCCCTCAGTCAAGGTCGCGCCTGCCAAGGCTGAAGCCGAGATGAAGGCAGAGATCTCTGAGAAGCGGACTGCTGCAGTGAAGACCGAGGAAGAGAAGGCAGCGGAAACGCTGGCCGAGACACCGAAGAAACCGATCTCGCCTGAACGCATCGAGGCGCAGATGCACTCGGTGTTCAAGCAGGTCGAAAGCGTCGTGTTCGGCCTCTTGAGCCCGAAGGTCATCAAGAAAATGGCCTCAGCGAAGATCGTGACGCCGGAATTGTACGACAAGGAAGGATATCCTGTTGATGG
>CAYYLN010000002.1:24406-31462 GCA_964472615.1 uncultured Methanosarcinales archaeon | reverse complement strand
CAAGATCGTGCTTGAAAAGCCCACCTCGTTCATTGAGGGTGAGAAGCGCGTGAGCCCGATCGAGGTCCGTGCGCGCTTGGAGAAGATTCCTGATGAGGACTGCCAATTGTTCGGCATCAATGCGGCGTTCGCAAGGCCGGAATGGATGATCCTCACCGTCTTGCCGATTCCGCCGGTCACAGTGCGCCCGTCGATCACTTTGGAGTCTGGCGAGCGTTCGGAAGACGACCTCACGCACAAGCTTGGTGATATTGTGAGGATTAACCAGCGCCTGTTCGAGAATATCAACGCAGGAGCTCCGGAGATCATCATTGAAGACTTGTGGGATTTGTTGCAGTATCACGTGACCACGTTCTTCGACAACACGATCGCGCAGGTTCCTCCGGCACGGCACAGGAGCGGTCAGCCGCTCAAGACGATCACGGAGCGCATCAAGAGCAAGGAAGGACGCATCCGCCACAACCTCGCGGGCAAGCGCACAAACTTCTGCGCACGTACCGTCATCTCTCCTGACCCGATGCTCAAAATCAATGAGGTCGGCGTGCCCAAAATCATTGCCACAAAACTCACGGTTCCTGAAACCGTCAACGAATGGAATCTTGCCCACCTGAAGAAGTTTGTGGAGAACGGCCCGGCAATGTACCCGGGAGCGAACTACATCATCCGCCCGGACGGCAAGAAGAAGAAAATCACGGATGAGACTAAGGAAGCTGCCTTGGAGGAATTGCAGCCGGGCTACCTGGTGGAACGCCACCTGATGGACGGCGACATCGCAATCTTTAACCGTCAGCCATCCTTGCACCGGATGAGCATGATGTGTCACCGCGTCAAGATTTTGCCCGGCAGGACCTTGCGCTTGAATCCCGCGGTCTGCGCTCCCTACAACGCGGACTTTGACGGTGACGAAATGAACCTGCATATTCCGCAGACCGAGGAATCGCGGGCAGAGGCTGAGATTTTGATGGAAGTCCAGAACCAGCTCGTGAGCCCTGGCCACGGCATGTCTGCGATCGGCTGCATCCATGACGGCATTTCCGGCAACTTCTTGCTCACCAACGAGCTGGAGCTTTCGCGTGAGGAAGCGATCGAGTTGTTGTGCGCTGCTGGCATGCTTGACTTTTCGCGCGTGCCGCACAAGAAAGCCGTGACTGGCAAGGAGATATTCAGCGTGCTGCTTCCTGAGGATTTCAATTACAAGGGCGTGGACAAGCAAGGCAACCCGGTCGTCATCGAGGAT
Organism: uncultured Methanosarcinales archaeon; assembly: GCA_964472615.1. Lineage (GTDB taxonomy): Archaea > Nanobdellota > Nanobdellia > Woesearchaeales > ARS49 > JAWAAW01. The sequence continues at coordinate 30,225 of CAYYLN010000002.1, read as the reverse complement.
GGCAAGCTCGTCTCCGGAGCGATCGACAAGAACAGCATTGGCGGAGAAGGTTCAGGAGTCATGCTTCGCACCCTCCACAAATGGTATGGTCCTACGAAGACCGTTGACATCTTGCACAAGATTCTCAGGCTGGGCATCGAGGTCCTGCTCAAGACAGGCTTTTCAGCCCCGATCTCGGACAATGACTTGCCCGGAGCGGCGAACGAGCTCATTGAAGAGACGCTCAATAAGGCAGAGGAAGAAGTAAACGCGGTCATCAAGAGTTACCGTGAGAGCACACTCGAGGCATTTCCCGGCCGTACGGTTGCCGAGACATTGGAGCTCAAGATCCTTGAGATCCTCAACCGTGCGCGTAACAAATGCGGCCAGATCGTGAAGGACAACGTGCCCAAGGACATCCAGACCATGGTCATGATCAAGTCAGGAGCGCGTGGTACTATCCTTGCCATGACGCAGATGAGTGCCTGTATCGGACAGCAGGCATTGCGCGGCAAGCGCATCGATAAGGGCTTCACCGGCCGCACATTGAGCTGCTTCAAGCACGATGACCTCTCGCCTGAGGCGCGCGGCTTTGTCAGGAACGGCTTCAAGAAGGGCCTCACGCCGCGCGAGTTCTTCTTCCACTCAATCACAGGCCGTGACTCGCTCATGGACACTGCCTTGCGTACGCCCAAGTCCGGATATCTCTACCGCAGGCTGGCGAACGCAATGCAGGACCTACGCGTCGAATACGACCGCACGGTCAGGGATGCGAACAGCAGGATCATCCAGTTCGCGTACGGCGAGGACGGCATTGACGTCTCGCGCTCAGAGAACGGCAAGATCGACGTACAGAAGATTATTGACGCGGTGAAATGAACATGGTACATGCTGATCTCAAGGAATACGAGGACAAGATCCCTGCAAAATTGCTGCAGGAACTTGAGGAGAAGTGTCCTGCAAGCAAGCTGAAGAAGGCAGCAGAACGACTGCATCAGGAGTATACGAACGCCCGTATCGATCCTGGGGAATCAGTTGGCTTGGTGGGTGCGGAAAGCATCGGCGAGCAGGGCACACAGATGACCCTGGACACGTTCCACTTCGCAGGCGTTGCAGAGCTCAACGTCACGATGGGCCTGCCGCGCATCATCGAGATCCTTGACGGCCGCAAAACCTTGGCCACACCCATGATGGAAATCTTTCTCAAGGCGCCGTACAACAAGGGCAAGGACATCCGCGAGATCGCATTGAAGATCAAGGAGACCAAGCTCGGCGAGCTGGTCATGGAATACATCATCAACATTGTGGACTTGAAGATCGAACTCAAGCTCAACAAGCAGAAGATCCAGGACCTTGGCATCACGCAAGCGATGCTCATCAAGGCCATGGAGAAGGACTTGGGCAAGGCGGCCTCGGTCAAGCAGGGCGATGACATGGTCGAGGTCAAGCTGAAAGGCAAGGACGAAAAATCGTTGAACGAGTTATACAAGCTCAAGGAAGATTTGAAGAGCGTGTACATCACCGGCATCAAGGACATCACGCAGGTCCTGCCAGTCAAGCGCCATGAGGAATTCATCATCATCACTGCAGGAAGCAATCTGAAAAAAGTGCTCGAGCTCGACTTTGTTGACACGACCAAGACCGTGAGCAACGACATCTACGAGATCGCCGCGGTGTTCGGCATCGAGGCAGCGCGCCAGGCGATCATTGACGAGGTCTTCAAGGATATCGAAGCGCAGGGTTTGAACGTGGACATCCGCCACATCATGCTGGTTGCAGATACCATGTGCGTTTCTGGAGGCGTGAAGGGCATCACTCGTTACGGAGTCGTGTCAGAGAAGGCATCAGTGCTCGCTCGGGCTTCGTTCGAGACACCGATCAAGCACATCATCAACGCCGCATTGACCGGTGAAGTCGATGAGCTGAACTCGGTCGTGGAGAACGTCATGCTCAACCAGCCAGTGCCGGTCGGAACCGGATTGCCTGGGCTGGTCACCAAGGTGAAGCAAGAGAAGGAGAAGAAGTGATATGGCGGACGCAGCGACAGAGATCAGAAAGTTATTGGCGGAAAAGCGGCTGGTCATCGGCACCGAGAGGACCATGAAGCTGGTGCGCCTGGGCAAGCTTGCCAAGGTGTATCTCTCTTCGAACTGCCCGCCCAAGCTCAAGGAAGACCTGAACCGGTATTGCGGCATGAGTGGCATCGAATGCCAGGACTTGGGCGTTCCGAATGAAGAACTTGGAGTCTGGTGTAAGAAACCGTTTGCGATTTCTATTGTAGGTGTTCTCAAGAGCGCAGCTGCATGATGAAAATAGGAGATTTCCAGCAGTGTCGTCAATCTCCTCAAGAATTGATGCTGCGAGGAGATTGATGAAATGAGTGAACGAATCGTGTACGATACGGGCACCATGCAGGTCATGGTTCATTTTGAGCAATTGACCCATGCGCGATTGAAGGACTGCATCATTGGCGAACAGCAGGTGTTCTTTGTGGTAGAGCCGGGCGACATCGGCAAGGCGATCGGTCCAAAGGGAGCGCATGTCCGTCGATTAGAGGCCGCGTTGAAGAAAAAAGTGAAGATGGTGGAGTTCGCACCCGAACTCGTAAGCTTTATAAAGAACTTGGTGTATCCCATCGACGTCAAACAGGTGAGGGAGCAGGACGACGGTATCGTCATCATCCTGCCTCCAGATCTGAAGGCACGGGGGCTGCTGATCGGCAGGAATGCCCAAACGTTACGGGCGTACGAAGCCGTGGTGCAGCGATTCTTCCCAATCAAGGAATTACGTGTAGGAGACTATGGCTAACAAAAGCAATGGATTGAACACGGCAAAACGCCTCAAGGCGAGGCGCCACCGCGGCAAGCTCCTGAAGAAGCTGTTCGTGAGCCGCATGCTCGGCAGCAAGAAGAAGTCTGACCCGCTCGAAGGAGCTTCCCAGGCACGGGGCATCGTGCTCGAGAAACGCCAAGTGGAGGCGAAGCAGCCCAACTCTGCGATGCGCAAGTGCTGCCGTGTGCAGCTGATCAAGAATGGAAAACAGGTGACTGCATTCATGCCGGGTGACGGAGCGCAGAAGCTCATCGATGAGCATGATGAAGTCATCATCGAGTCTATCGGCGGCCGCAAGGGCGGGCCGATCGGCGACCTGTCCGGTATCCGCTGGCAGGTTATCAAGGTCAATGACCAATCACTCCTGGCATTGCGCCAGAAGAAGATCGAGAAGGCACGCAAGTGAACATGACAACCGAAACCCAATCCACAGATATTTTGTTCTTTAACCGCTGGAGTGCCAAGGATATTGCGGTCGAGGATCCTGGCCTGCAGCGCTACATCACGATTGAACCGCGCATCGTGCCCAAGACCGGCGCGCGGTATGCCGGCCGCAGGTTCCACAAGAGTAAGATCACGATCGTCGAACGGCTGATCAACAAGGTGATGATCCCGGGCCACAAGAGCGGCAAGCACACGCGCACGAGTGAAGGCTGCACCGGCAAGGCAATCACGGCCATGCAGATTGTCGAAAAGGCGCTGTCATTGGTCGAGCAGCACACTAAGACCAACCCGGTCAAGGTGCTGGTGAAAGCAGTCGAGAACGCGGCCCCGCGCGAGGAGATCGTCACGATTGAATATGGCGGAGCCCGTTATCCCAAGGCGGTCGAGTGCGCTCCGCAGCGGCGTATCGATCTGGTGTTGCGGTATTTTGTTGAAGGCGCTGAAGATAAGAGCTTCAACAAGAAGAAGGGCATCGAGAATGCCCTTGCCGACGAGATCGTGGCGGCATTCAAGCTGGACGCGAAGTCATTGGCAATCATGAAGAAGAACGAGATCGAACGACAGGCTGATTCTGCAAGATAGACATTTGATTTCTCCTGATGTGGGTGCCTTCGGCACAGATACAGAGCCATAAAAAACTTGGCCATGGCTTTGTCTTGGTGACAGAACAATCCAATCCTTATGGGGAATGAGAATTTCATTGATTTATTTCGCTATTGAAGGTTATTATATAAGCCAAGCCACTGGAGAGTGATGAAAAGACGAAACATTTATATAGGAGTTCCCTCTTTTAAAGCTGCGGAGAGGTGATAGTGGGGTGTCGGAATGCTTAGTGACATCAAGTGTCCAGACTGTGGAAGCCATGACTTTTTTCACAACCGTGAAAAAGGCGAGATCATTTGTAGGCAGTGCTCTATCGTTCTCGATGAAGGAATGATCGATTTTGGTCGTGATTCCCGTTTCTTTGAAGATGAAGGTGATGGCGAGCACAATTCGCGCACCGGCGCACCCTTTGATCCGCTTGTCGTGAATAATCTGAGCACCACGATCGGCAATTCGTCTGATTTGAGCAAGCTCTCGGGCCGTAACCGGGCACTGTTCCAGCGCATCAAGAAACGCCAGTACTGGACTGCGACAAGCTTTGAGCAAAACCTGAAGACTGCCTTCAACAACCTGAAGCTCGTCGCGGGTACGCTCAACCTGCCTTCAACCGTCGAGCGCGAGGCTGCAGTTATTTATCGTCGCTGCGTCGAGCGCGGCCTGACCAAGCGTTCGGCTATTGAGCACTTGGTGATCGCGTCGCTCTTCCTCGCTTCGAAGCTGCACGGCTTCCCGCGTGCGATGAAGGAATTCGCGAATGCTGCAAAGGTCGACATGACCATCCTGGGCAAGAACTATAAGCTCATCATGCGCGAGATCGGCATCCGCATCAATCCGACGAATCCGCTGGATTATGTGCACAAGTTCGCGAGCTCGCTGAAACTCTCACCAAGAGTGCAGGCAAAGGCAGTCAAGTATATCGAACAGATGTAAAAAATGGGCCTCACGTCTGGCTTGTCGCCGTTGTCCGTGGCTGCTTCGACATTGTACATCGCAGCCCGTCTAGAGAAGGAGAAGCGCACCCAGCGCGAGTTCGCTGAGATTTCTGGCGTCACCGAGACCACGCTCCGAAACAGGTGCAAGGACCTCTGCAAGGCGCTCAAGGTCAAGGTAAAGTAGGGATGACCTTGCAAAACATTGTTGACACGTACTCAAGCGTGGGGGAATTCTACGCATACTATCGATCGTACATACGCAAAAAGGTATCAGTGGGAGATTACCTAAAAGAAAATCACTTGGAAGTAGCTAGTGACTCAGATGGAAAAGTCATTGTTTATCGTGCGTTTCATAAAAAAGAATCAAAGACATCATCATAAAAAGACAGAATCCACAAATCGTACGCACGCCACCAAAGCAATATTTAAATACTGACTTCTGCTCTTTTTCGCTATGAAAAAAAGGGAACCGCTGATTTATCGTACAGAAGAGGAGATTCTCTCGTTGTTAAAGCAAAAAGTCCCTCATCGGACGTTGCGGGAGTTTGATGAGATCCTGTTCATCGAATTCATTTCCGTGACTGGCGGCGTGCTGGCAGGCGCGTTATTGGCGCAATTCTTTGACAAGATCGCGCTCATTCCAGGACTGCTGATCTTGCTGCCGGGTTTCCTGGCGATGCGAGGCAACATCTCAGGCTCCTTGGCAGGCAGGCTTAGCGTGGCATTGCATGTGGGCTTGCTGCACCGGGGCAAGCATCCCGGCATCCTCAGCTCGAACACCGGGGCTGCATTCATTCTTGGGGTGATTGCAAGCGTGCTCTTGGGGGTTGTGGCATACGCAGGAACACTGTGGTTCTTCCACACCAATGCCCCAGATATCATCCTGGTGGCGCTCATCGCGGGCATCATTTCCAACCTCATCATGATTCCCCTCACGACACGTGCGACGATCTGGTTGTTCCGTCACGGTCACGAGCCAGACAACATCATGGGCCCGTACATCACGACCCTGGGCGACATCGTGAGCAT
>CAYYLN010000002.1:0-24396 GCA_964472615.1 uncultured Methanosarcinales archaeon | reverse complement strand
TCTCGCTCATCATCGCGATCCTGGTGATTCCATGAGGAAACGCGGTTTCCTCAGGGTTTCGCCACGTACCAAGGTGGCTCAACCATGAGCGGAGCGAATGGCATCCGCAGAGGAGCCGAGCGAGTCAGCGGTGAAACATGAGATTATTCTGGAGAATCATCACCGAAAGCGTGAGCATGCTCATCATTGCGTCCTTGCTGAGTACGCTCGGCGGTTTCGGTCTTGAGAGCATCAAGCAGAACCTGTTCTTCCTGCTGCCCTTGCTGATCCTGATGCCTGCCTTGAACGATATGACGGGCGATTATGGGAGCATCATCGCGTCGCGTTTCACAACCATGCTTTACCTGAAGCACATCAAGGAAAAGCAGTGGTGGCGCTCGCACCTGCTGCATCGTTTGTTGGGCGAAGTGCTGATTATTGGAACGTTGTCTGCGGTCTATATCACCGTCCTCGCGAGCGTCATTGCACACTTCAATGGTTTTGACATGCATTGGGACATCTTCCAGCGTATCCTGCTCATCGCGTTGTTCACGACCTGGTTGCTCGTGCTGATCTTATTCGTGGTGTGCGTTGTAGGCGGGTTCTACGTGTACAAGAAGAAGCATGACCCAGACAATTACCTGATCCCGTTGGCGACAAGTCTTGCAGACCTTGGGTCAATGTTGGTGCTTACCATCCTGGTCAAAGCGCTCTTTTAATGCTTGCGCACGTTCTGAGCATACTGTTGCAAGAGCGTCATAACAGGACGCGCGATGAATACCTTATTCTGCACCGAGACTGGTTCTGTCAGCAGTGCATCAATGGGTTCTCGCGCTTTCGCTGGCAGCAATTCCTGGATGTAATTTTTTCGTGAACGAGACCATTTCCGCTCGTACAGCAAGCCATCGGCTGCTGCCTTGGAGAGGGTATTCCAGAGGGATTGGAATTGCGGAGAATGCGCAGGCACGCCGGTCGCGAAGCGCTCGTAGTGAGTCGCGATGCAAGAGACATCGGTGAACGTGACTTGCACCTTGCGCTTCTGGGCTTTGGTTTGCGGGGAATCGTATGTTTCAAGGCAAGGTTGTGTTGCAGTGAAGTCTTCAGGTGTTTCCCATGAATGCCAATCCGTGTCTGGGCTATACAGGTCAAGTACGCGATACCCCTCTGCCCTGCACATCTTGAGGTACTCAAGGGCTGCCGTGATCTTCTTTTCAGCAGGCCCTTGCCCAGGCAATCGCGCCAAGCCATCATGGATCAATGCAGTAACACGTTGAAGCACATGAAGGCGCTTGTTCTGATGCTCGCCTTTGAAGATTCGCGGATCAATGGACAAGGGCTCACGGAAGCGTTGGAAATCAGGGAATCCTGCGATCCTTTTGACAAGACCGCTCTGTGCAATTTCTCGCACAAGCCTGCACACTGCCTGCTGTTCTTGCGCAAGATGTTCGAGAGGTGCGTAGCTCTTGACGTGCTCGTAGATGCGAACAAGTTTTTTGGCATCAGCTTTGCGAACGATGCCGTACGCGGTATGCTCAAGAATCATGGAAAGGCTGCGCTTTTGAAAGTCAACAATGCGGGCATCCCGCGTATATGCTTGGGTGATTGTTGCAAGCACGTGGTCAAGCGTCAATGTGGTCTTGGCAGTATCGCCAAATGCTTCTACCGGGATACATGAGGTCTTCAGGAGACGGCAGGGGTCCTTGAGCACTTCTGCGATTGCACGGGCTGCTTGCGTGAACGTTCCGTACTTTTTCTTGTCAGATAATTGCGCTAATTCTTCCTTGACGCGTTTCAGCCGCGCGTATTCATCACTTTGTGTGTGAAAGCGCGCGTATGCGAGCTTCCTGCTGAGAACCACTAATCCTTCGATCTTTTCCTTGAATTCAGGAACAGATTCAAGTCGGGTGGCGATGTTGCATAGTCTAAGGCGGTCAGCGCCTTCAAGATGCTTGACGCTCCCAAAGGCCCAACGATTCAGGCAGCCGATAGCCAGTCGATAATCCTGCGGAGCCCAGACCTTGTTGTACACATAACGCTGGTTCACGAGGTCATCATGCCACAAGGGCTGGTCGTGCTCGAGCGCGGGGATGATCGCGTCGAAAATGAATGCGAGTGACGTGTCCTCATACGCGTTCAGGAATGCAGTGTTTTTCCTCAGTCTAAAACTGCGATACGTTTCTTTAGTCTGGCTGAGTAATTCGTCTGCTTGTTGTGCAGTGAGGCACGTGAACTGGCGGAGATGTCGCGCGAGATCCTCAGGAGCAAGTTGTTCCTTTGCCATGAGCTCTACGTCTTTCGCCACCCCTTCGTAGGCGTCTGCAGGGAATTTGCGCAGATGTGCAACAGTTTGGAGGACAATGGCAAGTTCTTGACGTGTTGGCCGATGGTAGGGATCACGCAAGTGTTTAAGTGCTACTTGGGCGTCTTCGGGCAGGTTGTCTTGATGCTTGAAAAGCCAGTTGAGTTGGTTTCCGATGAATTCTTCATTTCTCCCAGCAGCACCGGTAATCAATAGGACTTCAAGGCCTTGTTCGTGCAGCACCAAGTCCTCGAGGGTTTCACTGATTTTGTGTTTCTTTTTTTCAGCACCGCGCTTGTCTGCTTCTGCCAGGACACCGACGTTCAGACCATAGCGTGCGAGGCGCTTTTTCGCGCACACGTATCCGATGAAGAAATCAAGGTCTTCGCGATCATTGCCTCTTGCGGGAGAGCAACGGTAGCCATCGCCATGCAGTGTGCCGCAGGCCCTGCAGGATTGGCGCGTGCTTGTTCTGACACGATCTTTCACAATGATGCTTGTTACGGTGTTCGGAAGGTTCTCTGCTTCACCGAGCCGGTACAGAAAGGCGTACACTGCCTTGGCTTTGGTGTTGTCGGTGCCCCATGCCTCGCGGATGTCCTGTTTTATTTTCTTACAGAGTTCGCGGTCAGCGACGTTGTGCACAGCCCATGCTTGAATGGTGCGGTAATCTCCCCCCATGCGTGTTGCCAATTCTGCGTCGTTAATAAAACTTGGCAATGCCCACAGACTGAGGGGAATACCAATGTTTATATACTCTGTACGGGTGTTTCCGACCCGATGGGGGAAGACATCAAGAAGAAAAAAAAGCATCCTGAGCCCGAGCTCCAGAAGGAATTCGAGCAGATCGAGCACACGACTGAAAAGCATGCAGAGGAATGCGCTGAAAAAGTCGACGAACTGATCAAGGAAGTTGAACAGAAGGACGAGGAAGACGAAGAGCACCACGAAGAAAAGGAAGAGGAAGAATAATTATCCCAAGAAGCGCGGCAGCACACGCGCATCATTTTCTGCATCAAATCGTTGGACATCATTTTCGGTGATCGGCATCGCGATCCGTGAGATCAACGCATGCAAGGAATACGGCAGTCGGATGAGTCGCTTGGTTGTGGTGACCCAGGAATCCATCGGGAATCGTCTGAGATCACGGGCAAGGTGAACGCGTTCTTCAGTGCTGAGGTTCATGGCGTGGGGATCAGTGACGTGCACATGGCAGCCACGGCCGGAATAGACCAAGCGTATTGCATGATATCCCATGTCACGCAAGGCATCGCTGAGCTTGGCGCCTGCCTGCAGGCTGAGGCCGAGGCAGTAATTGCAGAAGTGCGGGAATTGTTTCTTGCCGCAGTGGGGGCAATCAATGTTCTCTGGATCAAGGTCAAAGACGAGTTCTTGGCCAGCGAGTTCAGGGCAATCAGCACAAAAGCCAGGATGTTCTGGGCAGGTAAAGCAGTCGTTGACGTTCTTGTAAATGCGCGTGTCATAATAAGCGTCTTCAGGAGCGTACAGGAAGAGTTTTTCGCGCAATTGGCCGAGTGAGAGATGTGGTTGGAGCACGATGATCTTGCCGATCTTGTTTGAGTCAGTGCTGAGCTTTGTTTCCGTGCCGAAATCGACAGCAAAGAACTGCGGCACTCTGCTGAGCGAACCAGCAAACCATTCTCCGAGAACGCGAATATTGAATTCGTGCGCATAAAAGCCCCGACGTTCATCGAGCGAAGAAATCCTGTACGATGCCATCAGTAATCAATGCCTTTCTCGCCGCGGATCTTCTTGGGTCCTTTGATCATGACGATTTCATTGACGTAATCTGCTCTCCAAAGAAGGGCAGGTGGTGCATAACGGCCGGTCAGGTAGATGTGAACTTCTTGCGGGATCGTGTCAAGGAACGCGATAAGATCATCAGTCTTCAACAGCCCGATGGCACAGGCAAGATTGACCTCGTCGAGGACAAGCAGGAACGGCTTCTCTTTTGCCTTTTTCTTGGCGAATGCAAGTGCTTTCTTGGCAAGGTCTTTGTCGACTTTTGCGGGGTTCTTGAGGTTGATCCATTCCTTGCGGCCGAATTGGTGGATCTCGTACAAGGGCGCGAGCTTGGTGCGGATCTTGAATTCTCCCACGACATCACCCCAGCCTTTCATGAATTGCACGATGACGACCTTGTAGCCGTGACCCATCGCGCGCAGGGCAACTCCTAATGACGACGTTGTCTTTCCCCAGCCTTGGCCAGTCCAGAGATAGACCGGTGCTTTTGTCTTTGCCATGTCAGAACGGACACACTCCTGATGGGCAGCCGCCTGCGAATTCTTCCTCGACGGTGATGTGCTCTGCCGCCTGCTTGCCAACGTACAGGACTTGTTCTCTCTTGCTGCCGTAACGGAATATCGTGATGCCTTTGCATTTGAGCTTGTGGGCGAGCTGGTAAATCTTGTCAATGTCCTGCGGCTTGGCATGCACAGGCAGATTCACGGTCTTGCTGACCGCGTTGTCGCCAGGCGGCTTGGTGTTTGACATGCCATTCGGGCTTGATGTCAAAGCTCGTCACAAAGATACGCTTCACGTCAGCGGGAATGCCAGGGGTTTTCTGGATGCCGCCCTGTTTTGCAATCTTGACCATGAGTTGTTTGCTGGAAAAGCCCCGCTCCTTGGCAAGCTGTTCGAAATACGGGTTGGTCTCGAGGAGTTTGGTACCGCCCATGACGTCCCTCACAAACGCGACCGCAAAGAAGGGCTCGATGCCTGAAGTCGCGTTTGCGATGATGCTGATCGTGCCGGTTGGGGCGACTGTCGTGCATGTCGCATTGCGCAGGGTCTTGTATTTTTTGGCGTAGACGCTTCTGGGCAGATTGGGGAAATTGCCACGTTCCTGGCCGAGCTCGGCTGATTTTTTCCGGCTTTCGTCCTGGATGAATTTCGCGACTTTTTCCGCGAGCTCAATGGCTTTGTCTGAGTCGTAGCGGATACCGCAGCGGGCAAGGCATTCTGCCCAGCCCATGACGCCAAGGCCGATCTTGCGGTTTGCCTTGGCGATCTGTTCAATCTCAGGCAGGGGCCAACGGTTTGCGTCGATGACATTGTCGAGGAAGTGCGTTGCGGTTCTGGCCACGTGCTTGAGCTTTTCCCAGTTGATCTTGCCGTTCTTGACCATTTTGGCGAGGTTGATGCTGCCAAGGTTGCACGGCTCGTAGGGGAGCAACGGGATTTCGCCGCAGGGATTTGTGCTCTCGATGATGCCGATTTCGGGCGTGGGCTGTCTGCGATTGATCTCATCGATGAATACAATTCCTGGATCGCCGCATTCCCATGCGGATTGGATCATCTGGTTCCACAGGCCTCTTGCCTTGACTTTTTTCACCGCTTGTTTGTTTCTCGGGTTGATGAGTTCGAATTCCTTGTCCTTGGCAACTGCGTCCATGAACTTGTCTGAGATCGAGACTGAGACGTTGAAGTTCTCGAGCATTCCTGGCTTGCGCTTGGCGTTGATGAATTCCTCGATGTCGGGGTGCTCGACAGGCAGGATGCCCATGTTGGCCCCCCGGCGCTTGCCGCCCTGCTTGATGACCTCGGTTGCCTTGTCATAAATGGTCATGAAGCTTACCGGGCCGGAAGCAACGCCTTGCGTTGAGCGCACAAGGTCGCCTTGGGGCCTTAGGCGACCAAAGGAAAATCCTGTGCCGCCGCCGCTTTGGTGGATGAGCATCTGGTTCTCGAGCGTGTGGAAGATCTGTCGCAAATCGTCTTCGACAGGGAGTACAAAACAGGCAGAGAGCTGCCCAAGAGGCGTGCCTGCGTTCATGAGTGTTGGTGTGTTGGGAAGGAAGGAGAGGTTTGCCATGAGATCATAGAATTCTTCTTCGGCCTTTCTGACGCTCTTGCCGTACACTGCCTCGACTGAGGCGAGCGCTTTTGCAACCCTGCGGAATAGCCGCGCAGGGGTTTCAATGATTACGCCTTGATCGTTTTTGAGCAGGTAGCGTTTTGCGAGGACAATGATAGCGTTGGTGCTCATGCCCAGGTCATCACGGACACCGTACACGGTCCTGAAGCCGACTGCTTCCTTGTGAATCTTGCGGTGTTCGACATACGCCTTGGCGATCTGGGGGAGCTTGTTCTTCTGCAGGACCTCGATGATGACATCCTGAACATCCTTGACCGTAGACACGATGCCTTTGGGAATGTGTTTTTCAAGGATGTTAATGACCATGCCAGCAAGTTTTTTGGCGATCTTAGGGTTCTTGTGCCGGGCAGAGATCAGGGCGTTTTCGAGCGATTTTTCGAGCTTTGGGGCTTCAAAAGGCACGAGAGAACCTTCTTTTTTCCGTATCTGGATGATTTTAGGCATGTTTTACCCCTTTTCCAATGCAAAAGTCAATGATTGTTTTTATTTAAATGTTTCGAGGAACGCAGTTCCCCGAAGCCCGCCGAAACGAGTTTCGGCGATGTTTCAAGGAAAAAGAATTATTTTAAATAGAGAAGATAAATAATGATTTACTACTATTTAGCAACAACTTTTCCCGCCAACGCAGATGTGCTTCTCTGCAGGCATGAAGATCGCGCCACATTTCTCGCACTTGCTGCGCTTCTGCAGGTATTTCTGGAAGAGGTCACAGTTCTTGGCGCTGCATCTCTTAGCGCCGGCGTTCCATTGCTCTTCGGTGGCAATGCCCTTGCAGCTGCCTTCGCAGACGTAGACTGTTTTCATCATTCGATCACCTCAATCGTAAATCGTGCTTCGATGTCCTATCTTGATGACGAGTATGCTCAGTTTTCCCTGATCGATGTCGAGTATGAGACGGTAGTCACCAACGCGCAAACTATGCCCTTGCTCTCCAACGAGTTTCTTGACATAGGATTCGGGACGGATGCGGATGCGTTCAAGCACAGATTTGATACGTTCTTTCATAACACGGTCGAGATTTCCGAATTGTTTGTCGGCAAGCTCCGAGAAGACGACGTCGTACATTTATAGCCCGTATTTCTTTTTGACTTGTTCAAGTGTGAGGAATTTTCCGGCTTTGATCTCTGCACGAGATTGCGCCATTTCCTTCTTCGTTTGCTCGTTCAGTTCAAGAGTATCCTCAATAAGGTCGCGAATGACCTCTTCATAGCTTTCTTTCTCATAGAGCTTGCGCTCTTGGAGTTGTTTGCGCAGTTCTTCGCTGATTTGAATGGTTGTCGCCATAGCAACTATATAAGAAGCAATAGTATATAAAGCTTACGGTTACGAGCCCAGTGGCGATTACTTGAACCCGACGAGCTTCAGCCGTCGTTCTGCTTCTTCCCAATTGAGGACTTTCCACAGTGCCTCGATGTACTCCGCGCGCTTGATGCCGTAGTCGATCATGAACGCGTGTTCGAAGACGTCGATGACCAGGATGGGCGCGCATGTGGTCAGGTGGCCGACATCGTGCTCATTGATCCAGACATTGATGAGACGCTTGTTACCGATGTCGTAATACAGGACTGCCCAACCGATGCCGCGCATGGCGCAGATGGCTTTCATATCCTTTTCCCAGTTTTCGACGCTGCCAAAGTCCTTGGCGAGTTGCTTCTTCAGCGATTCAGGCATTGCCTTGTCTCCCTTGGCGATGTCGGAAATCTGCTGATTTCCGAGCATGCTCGCCGACCTGCTGGTCGGCGACAGGTTGCCAAAGTAGAGCTCGTGCAGCCGCATGCCGTTGAATTCCCAGCCAAAGCGTCGCTTGAGCTCTGCAAATTCAGGGGTTGCCTGCTTGCCTTCTTTGAGCATCGCGGCAAGAGCATCGGCAAGCTTGTTTGTGTTCGTCACATAGCCTTGATAGAGCGTAAAGTGATTCTTCAGTAATTGGTCAGAAAATCCTTGCAATCCCAACAATGAGTCATAGTTTTTTGCTTCAAATGGCATAGGATCACTCTCCCTTTCAGATGCACAAGAAGAGGATATTTAAGAATGTTGCTGTTCACCCCAAGAGGGGTAGTGCACGGCAAATGCCTTGGATTTCAACAAGGTCTCCGCAACAGCGTTCGCCGTACATGTCTGCCCGGAGGCCTTCGGTTGCGCATTGGCCCAAGTAGTCTGCAGGTGAAGGCGGGAGCACGCACGTGTCTCCTCGAAGGACAAGCCCAAGGCAGCAGCGCTTGCCTCGTTCTGTTGCTTTGAGTCCTGGTCCTGCGCATTCTGGCTTGGTTGGCTTGCGGCAAATGCCTCCGACTTCTATGAGGTTTTCGCAACACGTTCCCTCATACATGTCTGCTCGCAGGCCCTCGCCTGCGCATTGCGTATCAGGTGCTTTTGCAGGCGGGACATTGCAGATGCCCTTGATGAGGATGAGTCCTTGGCAGCAGCGGCCAGTGTACGGGTCTGGCTTGAGGCCAGGGCCTGCGCATCGCAAGGAAAGCAAAATGTTGAGTTGGCGTTGAAGATTTGCAATGGTGCTCGTGATTTCAGTTATTTCTGTTCTGAGGCCTCCGATTTCACCACAGGCATCACATGCTGCAGGAGGAATTTCTTCAGGTGGGACTTCTTCTGCTGGTGGAATTTCGCCGCGAGGGACATTACAAAGACCACCAACGAGCACAAGGCCTTCGCAGCATCGTCCGTCACCATACACATCAGCGCGAAGGCCAGGTCCTGCACAGCGTTCTTCACCACGAGGAACATTACACAAACCGCCTTGCAAAATCAAGCCCTCACAACAGCGACCGCCAGAAAGGTCTGCGCGTAATCCAGCACCAGCACAGCGCTCTTCACCACGAGGAACATTACAGAGACCACCAACTAATACCAGGCCTTCACAGCATCGTCCGTCACCATACACTGCCGCGCTCAGACCAGCACCAGCACAACGCTCTTCGCCTGGTCGACGACAAACCCCTTCTCTGAGTTCTAAACCTGAACAGCACTGTCGTCCAAATATAATGTCCCAGAACCCTCGTGCTTCACCCTCAGCTACGCATTGTTCTTCTTCACGTGGAACATTGCAAATGCCGCCAACTAATACCAGGCCTTCACAGCATCGTCCGTCACCATACACCACCGCGCTCAGACCAGCACCAGCACAACGTTCTGCAGGGGGCTCTTGAGGAACATTACACACACCACCCACCAACACTAAGCCCTCACAACATCGCCCACCACCATACACTGCCGCATTCAAACCAGCACCAGCACAACGTTCTGCAGGGGGCTCTTGAGGAACATTACACACACCACCCACCAACACTAAGCCCTCACAACATCGCCCACCACCATACACTGCCGCATTCAAACCAGCACCAGCACAACGTTGTTGTCTGGTGCAAATGCCTCCTTGATTCGTAAGTCCAGCACAGCAAATGTTTCCGTAGTCTGCTGCTCGTTGGTTTTCTGGTGCGCAGGATCTGCAGATGTGATTGGGGTCGCGATACAGCCCTTGGCAGCACGTGATTGAGCCGTAGGAGCTTTCTCCTTGGCGTGCGCAACGCCATTCACAGGTTCCTTGGGGGTTGGCAACGAGGTCTTCGCAGCATCCTTCCGGAAAGTCTACTGCGCGTTGTCCTGTGATGGCGCAGTCTGGGCCAGGATAGCACGTGCCACGCACTTGGCTGAGTCCTTCGCAACAACGCCCGCCATAATCTTCTGCGCGTTGTCCGTCACGCGCACAAGTCTGGAGTGGGATGAGTTTTGGCACAATCTTGGTGCTGACTGGTTTTATTTGACTGATGACTGATTTGCTGATCTCGATTGCAGTGACTAAAGACAAGGAAAGAATGAGTATGACAAACAAGGTGATAATGCTCTTCATCAAACAAACCTCTTTTATGCACTCGCTGACAGGAAGTATTAAAAGATTTATTGCTCACTCGGGAGGAGTCATGAATGGAGTGGTCATAAAAAATCAAATAAAAAAGAAGAAAAAATGGCGTTTACAGCTTGCGCTTGACGTCAGTGATGATCTTCTTCGCCTCTTCCCTGAAGCCCAGTCCGAAGCTGATGCCGAGCATCAGCGCAAGCATCAACACTGCGCCTGACAGGATGATGAGGAAGCTGTTCTCTGCGAGAACGACCTTTACACCAATCTGGCTGAGCACGATAAGCACGGTGAAGACGTAGATGACCCACTTGGCAATCATTGCCACGACCTTAGCGCCCTTGGCGCGAGTCTCAGTGATTTTCTTCTCCACGTACATGCCTGCCATGATACCGATCAGGCCCATCACGACTGCCACGATGACTTGCGGTATCCAGAGCGAGAGCGCAGACAGGAATGTTGCCAGGGTCTCCAATTGAATCCGTGCGGCTGTGGCGCCGAGGAAGAGCACGATGACGTACCACTTGGTGACCACGCCCAGGAAGCGGGTGAGGTCAAAGGTGCCGATCGCGTGCGACAGGTTGGTCTTTTTGAAGACCCATTCGTCGAACTTGATGCGGTTGAGCACGTTTTCCAGGATTGTAGAAACTGCCAGTGCCACAAGGTATCCAACGACGAGTATCACAATGGCCGCGATGACGTCAGGCACGGCCTTGACGAGCCAATACCAGATGCTCACAAAGGGGTCCACGACGGACGCGCCGATATTGCTCAAAAACTGCTGAAATGCCATGAAAGTTCACCTCTTTTTATGCTCACTCTTGGGTATACACATCATAAAAAAGAGACCAGTCAACACGTGTGAATGAACGATTCACGAGTGTTGACGCTGCCTCTCTTGTATTCCTACCGTCCAAGTTGCCCAGTAGGGAAAGAACAGACAATGGAGAAGAAAAAAGAATAAAAAGAAAAAATTGGGAAGGCCTTAAACCGCCTTCACCATGATATCAGTCATGGTCGTGCCACTGACTTCAGCTTCCTTGCTGTTCACGCTGGCAATCTGGCCAGTCGCAACCGCACGGGCTGCACGTCGCGTGTCTTGACCACTTCGGCCGGCCACGAGCATCGCAACGTTACCGTTGGAGTGCTCGTACACCTTGACCACTGCCTTGCTGATTGATTCCCAGCAGGGCTCAGGGTTGCCCATGAGCTGTGCTGCAATGGGGTTCGCGCAAGGACCGCCAACAACAATGGCGTTGAACTGCGTGACGTCAGCCACTTCGCTCGCCAGCTTGCTTACGCCAACCGGCAATGCTTGGACACGTTCATTCGTGCCGCTTTCGACTGCCGTCGTGCTGACAAGGCCACCGGTCACGAACACACGAGCGCCACGCTGCGAGAGCGGGTACTCAATCGTGAGGTCTTCTGCCTCGGTGCTGGTGGTTGGGTCGAACAGCTCCAGGAAGACACCATAGACGGACAATGCCTGTTCAAGGTCCTCGTTCTCTTCGAGGTCGAATGGGCCAAAGAGGCCTCCGTTCGGTCCGCTGATTAGCTGGATGCCAATCTGATTGTTGGTTCGCCTTATGATTTCCCAGATAATGTTTTCACGCGTTGTTGCCGCGTCGAATTCCTTGGTCATGGTCGACAAGTTCATGACGAACACGTCTCCATCAATTCGCGTGATGTTGAACGGCGTCACGTTTGCCAGCTGGTGGAAGAGACCATACTGACTGCCGTTAAACGTTCCATTGACCGCAAGGTCAATGATACCCTCGCCCTGGATGCCGATGAAGACTTTCGAGGTGTTGTCTCGGGTGCCGTCAGCGTTCAGGTCGACAGAGATGGACGTGTTTGTGGCAGTGTTTACGTTGACTGCGTACGTGAGTCCGCCCACAACCAGGTTCGCTGCTCCAGCAGCAGTATAGGTGACTTCACGCGTGCCTGTTCCAAGGTCGGTGAAGGTCAATCCCCTGTTTGCAGCATCAATGCTGTCAAACCTGAGGACGTGGGTGAAACACGTGTTGTCGTTCGCAGCGACAAGGCAGTCGCTCAGGACGAAAAAGTCGTCATCTGAAATAATGTGCCTGTCGCTTTCAATGAACCACAGGTCGTCATCGTCGTCACCGAACTTGTAGAAGGTGCCTTCGTTGCTTGCCAGCGGCACGTCGTAAAAGATGCCTTCCTGGTTGGTGAATTCAAGGTCATACTCGTCATCACCTGCTGCATCAACACGGACGATGGTCACGCCGGTGTCCATCAATCCTTCGTAGCGGATGTCCCAGAACGGCGTCAACATGCCTTCTGGTTCGTCGAGCTGTTCACGCAAGCCGCTTCCTGGCGGGATGTAAACATCTCCCAAGACCGCATCAGCATCCAGCCGGTAGATGATGCTGCTGATCTCTACCTTCCGGTTTGTCGGCGCATCAGTGAATGCAGCAACAAGCTGCACTTGCGAGTCCTCGATGGTCTCTTCATTCACTTCTGTTCCTCCTCTCCTAAAGGCGGTTTCGTCAGCATCGTCGTTGAATTCCACCTTGTACGCGCCAATGTAGAACTGCACGATGCTCTTTTGGATGTCCTTACCCGTGGCAAGGATGTCGCGGATACCGATTTGGGTTCCGTCTGCGAGCACGTCAGTCTCTCCGTCTTCGAGTTCGTCAGTGATTTCGCCGTTGACGCGGAACTTTACGGCTCCTTCTCCGTCCTTGGCGGTTTCGGAAATCACGAGAACCTCGACTTCGTATTCCTTGCCGTCAACGACATACGTTTCCTTGTCGTTTTCGCCAAGGATTGCAGAGATGGCTCCGCCCATCAGCTCGATGGTCAATTCCATGGTTGCGTTTCGGAGGTCTGTGTCAACAATCACAAAGGGCTGGCCCAGCATGATAATGTCCTCGTCCTCGAGGTCGACCAGGTCATCGCCTTGGGTTTCAGACTCAAGTCCTTCTTCGAACTCAAGCTCCCATTCAAAGGTTCGGTTTCCGCCGTTCCAGCGAAGGTAGTGTCCCACACGGTCTCGCTCGTCCTCTGCAAACAAGACTGCTCCGTTCGGTGGGTATGCTTCACCAGTCGTAGTGGCACCGGATGTTCCTACGAATCTCAAGTACTGGTTGTACTCGGTCGAACCCTCATCAGTCACGATCTGACCGCCTTTCAGCATGTCAAGGTCGACTTCAGTGAGGGTTTCACGAACGTTACCAATTGTTTCGTTGATCTCGAGCAAGTCCGAAGTGCTGCCGATTTCCACAGCGTCGCCTTCAACAACGACGCCTGTGCCACCGCCACCACCTGTGGTCGTCTTGACCACGGAAGCTCCTTGCAGTGCTGCGACAATGTCGCCCATGCCGACGACGTCAATAGCGTCTGCTGCATCACCGACCACAACGGCCAGGTTAGAAGCAGGCGTTCCATCAACGACAAATGGCGCAGGCCAGTCAGACAATTGAACTGCCGAAGCACCAAAGATTGTTGCACCCACCATGGTAACGCCCATGCCAAGAGCAACCATCTTCTTAATCGCTTGTATTGCTTTCATCTATCAAACACCTCCGTGTTTTTTGGCTAATCTTTACAGTTCGTAAAGACTTATTTCTGCGCCTGTCTTTGGCGCGGCTATATAAGTTTTTACACATACGAACATATATGACTGAGCATACACGTTCTCCTATTTCCAGCCAGCCATACGATGGCACTGACTGTCGCCCTAGAGTTTACCAACTTTTTTTATAAATTTTTCGCAAATCACCCTCACTTAGTCGTCGGGAAAATACCGACTCAGTCTATAATGCCAGATTTCTGGCATTACAGGGCAGTGTCACTTGCTAATGGCACTAGACGAATCGTCCAGATTTCAGGATCATAGCAGTATACTGTTTTGCTTTTTATAGAGGATAACTCGATGAAAATGCAAGGTATCTGATGTACCTTGTTCAGGCACTGTCGGCAACACCTGCGCCATAGGCATCGAATCCAGATAGCGCTTTATCTCATAAGAATTAATGCGGCCGCAAGGCAGCGTCAACTTCGCTACACTCGTTGATTGGCCTTGCGTCGCATTTGCTAAGCTCATGCGGCCGCAAGGATTCGAACCTTGGAAGGCACTAAGCCAGCAGGTCCTAAGCCTGCCCCGTTTGGCCACTCCGGCACAGCCGCGAAAAGTTAAATGATGGATAATTGGCTATTATATATAGGTAGCGCAGAATTACTTGGCCTCGTACCAGATGAAGAGTGCATGCAAAGCTTGCACTGCGTTATGGCCAACACCCCATTAAAGGCGTGCTTGTTCTGGTCCGTACACCTGCCAGAGGTGAGCGAGAATGTGCAAGCCCAGTGCAATGGCAATTGTGAGGAACAACAAGGCATTCTTTTTGACATGTCAACAACCACTCGCTAAAGCGAGTGGCGTGACTACACGCCATCAAAATTTGCTCGTGGTTGTTGAGTCTCGGAAATCCGCTGATTTCCGACGAACTTGAGAAACCGCGTTTCTCAAGTTACTTGAATAACAAAGTTATTCAAGTTCATCGCCAATCTAATGATTGGCGAGACGTCGACAAGCTTTGCTTGTCGAGATGACAACGCAGCAGCGTTGGTCAAGTCATGCTCGAAAACTGCTCGTCCTTTCTGGCGGACTAAAGTCCGCAGGGTACGTCAAGAGCAGTTTTCGACATCTAGAACGTCTGCCACTTGTAGCTGCGCAGCTTGGCAGACTTGCCGAAGCCGCAGCTCGCGCATACCTTTTTCGCGGCATTGTAACTATGCCTGCCGCAGCGTCTGCACATGATGTGCGACCTGCCGCGGCTCCTCTTGCCCATCGAATAGGTTCCTTTCAATTTCGTTACCTTGTTTGTTCGTTTCCTAGTTAACTAGGTCCTAGTCAATTAGTTAACTCGTGAGGTTACTGCGGTGAGATGAGGACGATCATGTCTCCGCGGAGGAATGTGGTGCCGAGCTTTCTCGTCACGTTGCCTTCCACGCGTTCTTCAGTGTCATCGAGCACGCAATTGATGTGGATGTCGAATGCGCGGAGCAAGCCGATGAACTGCTTGCCGTTCTTCAGCTCCACCATGACTTTCTTATCCCGAGCGCGATTGAGCGCATCTAATGGTCTTGATTCCAAGGTTAATCACCCCAAAATGTAAGCATTTTGGGACCAGCCGACTGCAGTTGGCGCTGCCCCAAAAGTTACTCGGCGAAATCCGCAGGAAGTTTATAAAGCTTCCGTAGCGATGGCGCATCTTTATAAGAATCAGATATTCTTGCGCATGTGTCAAGAACCACTTGCTAAAGCAAGTGGCATGAATAATAAGCAATGTGCTGCCAAATGGCAAGTGGTTCTTGAGCATGTTCGGAAACCCCGCGCTTCCTCCAACAGGCTGAAGCCAGTGGTTTCCGCGCAAGGGGTTTCCGACACATGAAATACCTCGTGACTGGTGCTGCGGGATTCATCGGCAGCCACGTCTGTGAGGCGTTGCTGAAGCGCGGCGATTGCGTTGTCGGGGTCGACAACTTCAATGACTATTATGATCCTCGCATCAAGCGTGACAACATTGCAGGAATAGTAGGCCATAGGTCGTTTGATCTCTGCGAGGCGGATATTACGCATGAAGCCGGGATGCAATGCACCTTCACGAAAGAACAACCGGACAAAGTCATCCATCTTGCTGCGCGCGCAGGAGTGCGTCCTTCGCTCAAGAATCCCAAGCTCTATTATGATGGGAATGTCACGGGAACCGCCATTCTGCTTGATCTTGCCCAGAAGTCGAACGTCAAGAATTTCATCTTTGCTTCGAGCTCTTCAGTCTATGGTGAACGCGCTGAAGTTCCATTCCGCGAGACTGACCCTGCGGACACGCAAATCAGCCCCTATGGTGTGACAAAGCGCTTGGGAGAACTCTGGTGTTGGACCTATGCAAAATTCGGTTTGCCTGCGACGTGCTTGCGGTTCTTCACCGTGTATGGTCCTCGCGGCCGGCCGGACATGGCGCCGTACAAATTCATGCGGAGCATTATGCGTAGCGAACCGATTGAGGTGTACGGCGATGGCGCGAGCCGCAGGGATTACACGTTCATCGACGACATCGTGGAAGGAGTGCTTGCTGCTACGGACGCTGATCTGCGGTTTGAGATCATCAATCTTGGTAACTCAAGCCCGGTGGAGCTCAACGTATTCATTGAGACGCTTGAAAAAATCGTGGGTAAGAATGCTATCAGAAATCCCCAGCCGCGGCGAGAGGGCGATGTCTCACAGACGTATGCGGACGTGAGCAAGGCAGAGAAGCTCTTGGGCTGGAAGCCGCACACATCGCTCGAGGATGGTCTCCGAATACTGCATGCGTATTTGTGCGCCCGTTAAAACCCAAAGCTTTTTCTGCGTTTGTGGAGCCAGCGCGGCATGAAGAAATACAGCAGGACGCCGATGACCATAAGCCCGACCGCGATGAGGAACCAGTACGTGGGCTCGCGGTCGTCCTTTTCTTTCTGCAAGGCGAGTGTGTCAGGGATGGCTTTGCGTTCAACTGGCGCAGGAGGTGTTTCTGGCTCGGCTTGCGTCGTGAACACGGGCTCGATGGGCGGCTCGGTGACGTGTGCAGTCGCCTGTGGAGCGACAGGTTCGGGCTTCTTTTCTTCAGGAAGAGGCGTGTCATCACATACGTCGCCAAGGCCGTCCTTGTCTGCATCTGCTTGGTTTTCGTTCGCCTGGTCTGGGCAGTTGTCTGCGAAATCAGGAACATAGTCATTGTCCGGATCCTCTCCTTTGGGGACCGCGATGGTCTTGTTGTGGGCCACAAAGCCAAGGGGATGGTCGAAGAGCGCAGGATACTTGCCCATGATGCCGAGGGATTTCTCGACGCCGGTGCTGAGACGATAGAGCATCAGCGTGCCATCGCGTTCGTAGACGAGCATGTCCTGATAGAGCGACGGATCATTGCCGGAGACACCGGTCGGTTGTTTCTCGCTGTTCGGGATGTTGAGGGTCCAGAACTTCTTGTCGTCGGTGATGATGATGGTCTCGTGTTTGTAGCCGACAGGATTCGTGCCGGTGACGCGGGTGTTCACGATCTGGTTGGTGTCGATATCCATGGCGCGGATGATGGTGTCGTCACGGTCGCCGTCATTGTTGAGGTCTGCCTCGAGGGCGTCCTCGCGTGTCGTGAAGATGAGGAAATCGTCGAGTAAGACCGGGTTTTCGCCGACGGCGTTGGTGTTGGTAGCGACCTCACTGCCCGTGTCATACTGCCGGATCACGGTGTCACGCGTGTCTTCATCGCCAGTGAGGTCGATGCCGATGTCCTCTTCAGCAGTCGTGAGCGCGACGGTTTTCGCATACAGCGAGGGCGATGCGCCCCGCACGTTTGTCTCGATGACTTTGTTGTCGTCAATAGTGTAAAGCCGGAGGATGCGCGTGTCATCGGTAAAGGCAAGAATCTTGCCGAAGAGGGCTGGCTGCCGTGCTTCTTTGCCGGTGTTCGTGACTTTCTCAGTGCGGGTGTCATAATACTGGAGGACGCGGTCTGCCTGGTCGCCGTCGCTGTTCAAGTCTTGATCGATAAAGTCCTCAAGCGTGAGGAATGCGACAATGTCGCCGTACACGACCGGCTCAGTGCCCTGCACGATGCTCGTCGTCGAGAAGGCAGACGCAGTTGTGCTGAGGAGCAGGATCAGTGTGAGGAACATCGCCGTGCGCATGTGTATTTGGGGAGCAGCGCCCTTTTTATTTCTTTCCGTGGTACAAGAAAGCTTTATAAGCGGGCTGCGTTCTCCTCGAGCCATGGTTATCGTGCATCGAGGGGGCGTGGGCCGGACGCCGAGCGGCGGACGCCACATCCAGCGACGGGGAAAGAGGCGCTTTGAGGTTGGCAATCACCCGACAGCCACGCGTATCGACGCCAAGACCAGGATTGCCGTCAATCCGACGAAGTTCAACGGCATCAAGGCACGCGTCTTCACGGCTGATCACGTGAACCTCTTTGACCCGAAGACCAAGACATTCTCGCCGGCGAAGGTGAAGGCGGTCGTGGAGTGCACAGCGAACCGCCATTATGTCCGTCGGAACATCATGGTACGCGGGGCCATCATCGAGACCGAAAAAGGAAAGGCAAGGATCACGTCGAGGCCTGGCCAGGATGGCACCGTCAACGCGATCCTAGTTTGATACTACTTATTGGTGACTAAAAGAGAAAGGTTTATATATAAGAAAATCACTCATGAGGCATGCTCAACACCAAACATCAATCATTGGACGGTTTTCTGAAAGAGATCGCGCTCGACTGCTGGAAGGGCACGCTCGATGAGGCAACGATCACCGTCGAGTGCAAGAAAACAGGGAGCTTTGCAGACGGCAGCACCAATTACCAGCTGCATGCGCTGTACCAGTCCAAGCATTTTGACCAACGTGCGGCCAAGCGTATTTTTACCGATACGATTGCATTCGACAAAGACGACATGCCTGACGATTATGTCTCAAGTGTTGCGCAGGCCTTGCGCCACTATGGGATCCCAACAGATCGGGAAAACAGCACACTCGCGATTCGCATGTTCGCACTCCGCCAGCAGAACATGAGCACAGGCATCATCACACGCATCCTCACCGCACCTCGCCAGCCTATCGCTGAAGCATCGGTCATCGAGAGCTATCGACGCATGCATCAGGGTGCTGAGCCGCACGGCACGTGCATGAATTGTCGCGATCTCATCGCCATCGGCCACGACTTGAAACTGACTGACGGAGAAATCCTGGCAGGGATCAGCACATATTATTCTCGATAAACCAATCACACGAACGGGTCTGTTCTCAAGAATGCAGTGACGTCATCCTGCGATCGCTGCACAAATGCCTTGCTTTTCTCGCCGCACAAGGGCTCGATGAGGTCCTTGACGCGTTCCTTGATGCGATCGTAGTACATGCTGACGTCAGGCTGGAATTGCTCAACAGGCATGATATGGACGCGCCGCACGTTTTCGCTGTCCTTGCGCAGTGGCTCCTCAAAGTATTTCCTGCCAGTGCGCTCGTCAGTCTGGAGTTTTGCGCCATGGGCATGGGCTTCCTCAGTCAGGAAATGCACGAGCTCGCCGTGCTCGTACGCGCGATACATGTTCCTGCGCTTCGAGAGCCAGAGGAAGTCGCGTTTGGGGATCGTGAGATGGGCATCATAGGTAGTGGTGTCGATGGCTGCCTGCGGCGGCAATGCTTGTCGTTCCCAGTACGCGATGTCCGCCTGTTTCTCATCAAGGATTCCCCTGAGGATGTCCAGGCATTCGTTGGCGTGGAAGAGTGCTGCCTCATAATCGCGATCGAGAATGCGGTCAATGATCTTCTGATACCATTCCATCTCGAATAGGGCGAGATTGTGCGTGGGCCTGTTGGTGACCTTGAGGCCTTCGTAGTAGTTGTGCTTGCGGTAGTAGATCTTGTGCTCTCTCGGCTGCCATGCAGGATGGTTCTTGGTGTCTGCGGAGTTCGGACAGAGATATGCTCGGTCGATCTCATCCACGAGGATCACGGGGGTGTCAGGCGCCTTGAGCACGCCGCGGTCGCCGTGGACAAGATAAACAAATCCCCCTTGCGCGTGCAGGATCCAATAGCCATTCCTATTGCAGAATGCCTGGAAGTCAGCAAGACACTGGTTGAGCGTCATCTTGATCTCGTCAGCGTCGACATTGTACTGGCCGAAGATCTTGCGCTTGCGCTTGCGGACTTTCTCGTACACGTCGACGAGCTGCTGCCAGTGGTTCTCGGAGAGCTTCATCAATGAGGGATCGATGTCCTGCTCGCCTTTGAATTCCTTGCCCGCAATCCTGAGCAGCTCTTCGAGCGTGGTGATGGGGAGCTGGTGCTGGACGCAGAATTCTGCGGCGATATCAGGATGCTTCGCGATGCCTTTGGTGGTGAACGTGCCGCGGTCAAAATGCTTGATTGCCCATTCTGATTCTTCTTGGAGCAGGCTGCGGTACTGCATCCGGAATTCGCAGAATTCCTGCTCAGGGATCTTGTGCTCAGCGAGCTTCTGCACGAGCTCGGGATGCGTGGGCCTGCCGTGCGAGTAGCGCTCGAATGCCTTGCGATCGACCTGGTGGCGTTCGAGCATGTCATGGTAGTCGGTAACTGCGAGATTGTACAGGCCAAAGTCGACAAGGATGTAGCTTGCGAACGCGTCAAGGTATTGGCAGAGCGTGAAGAACCTGCGCTTGTCAGCGCGGTGCTGGAGGGCATAGTCCTTGAGTTTGAGCACTTCAGGGAAGCGCGTCTGTTGGGTCTCTGGGTTATGTCCGGTGATGAGATTTGCAAGCCAGAGGCCGATGGGCAGGTAGACTTTTGCGACATCACCGTGGTGGCCTGCGTACCGCGTGCCTTCGGGCAACAGTTTTGCTTTAATGCGTTCTGCAAGATGCGTACGTGCTTTTTGCTGCAGTCGCTTCATCGTCGTGGTCTTCTGGTAGATGATGTCGCGATACGTGCCGACAAAAGTCCAGTAGTTGCGTTCCTGCGTGTCATTGATCGTGTTAACCGAGTGCAGGAGCCGTGAGAGTTCGACGCCGTATGCGTCGCTCAGCCAGACTGCATCCTCGACGTGGTCCCGTGCCCACTGGCTGAAGACCATGCGGAAGAGTTCATCGACGTCAGTGCTCACATACTGGGCCTCGAGCCGTGCGCACAATTGGTCAAGGCGCGGGATGCGGCTGAGGTCGTCAAGGGGATGCCCAGACCATGATGCGAGGATCTGTGCGGCATCGGGATGGAGATGCTTGACATCGCAGGTCTTGGCGACGCGTTCGAGTTCTGCGAGCTGGTCGTAATTCAATGCCTTGGCGTGTTCGATGCCATGGGCTTCTGCGAGGATGAGCTCGAGTTTCCTGTTGGGCAAGTCCTTGTAGCGTATTCTCGCCCAACGCAAGGGATCAAGGACCAATCTGCCGGGAATCCTGATTTTCCTGAAGAAATCAATGCCGACTTCGACTTTCGGGTCTTCTGCCCGTTCTCCAACTTTCCAGTCGCTGTCGACCGCTGCCTCAGTGTTCTCAAGGTCATACGGCGCGTTGTACGCGATGACCGCATCGACGGTCCTTCCATGGTCAGGGGAGATAATGTCATGCTCGACTGATTTCACCAGGTCGCGTTCAGTCGCGTAGCGCTCGATGGTCCAGTCGCGGAGCATGCCGATGCCTGGGTCGCGCAGGGTCTTGATGGTCTTTTTCAGAACTTTTCCTTTGTCGACGAGGATTGCCGCAATCCACGAAACCTCGTCTTCAGGCGTGTCGAACAACGGCTTCTCGATGTCCATGATGTACAGTCTGCCGGTGAAGATCTCGTCTGCGGTCAGGGATTGTTTGGGGTGGATGTAGGTGCGGATGTTGTCGAGCACGATGTCAAAGCTTTTGTCGACAGGATTGACCTCGACGGTTCCTTCTCCAAGCAGGGCTTTGACGCGTTGTTCGAGCGCGAAACGTTCGTGCTCCACTGCCTGCTGCTTTTCCATAAGCCCTTGATCATCCAGCATGGTGAGCGTGTTCCAGTGTTCTGCGATGTATTCCTCGTGCCGCGTGATCCTGCGTTTCTTTGCCTGCGAAGACTGCTGCAGGGTTTGTATCGCATATGTGACCGTTTCCTGCAGGATGTGTTCGCGCTGCTTTTTTTCTCGCAGGAGTTCAAGGAGCGGTTGTTTGATGTCTGCATGCCGCCAGGGGACGCCAGAACGCCAGCGCAATTGCGGCGTGTAATGCCCGGTCACAAAACGTTTCTTGAATGTCTTGTACAAGGCGGGATCTTCTTTTAATCGCTCAGGGAAATCAACCTGCTCAGTGAGCTGGATGATGTTGAATTGCGGGATGCGGTTGAAGTGCTCGAGTTTGTAGCTCAAGAATTCGTCAAGGATTTCTTTCTTGATCGGCGGCTTGAGGATCTTTGATGGGAACTGATGGCTATGTTTGAAATACACGCTGCCGATGTCCTTGAGCGTGATGAGTGCCCGGTTATTCTTGATCAGAACTTCGCTGATGATTGCGTCCCCCACGACGCTGCCGAACACGCAAATCCTTATAAGTCTTCGGACATATTTCTCTATCATGCTCAAGAAGCTCTACGATGAATTGCTCGCAAAGCACGGCCCGCAAGGCTGGTGGCCGACGAGAAGCCAGGGGTATCATCCGTCGAACAAGACGAGAAAACTCACTGAGGCGGATCAATTAGAGATTTGTGTGGGAGCAATCCTGACGCAGAATACGTCATGGAAGAACGTCGAGAAAGCGCTTGACACGTTGTTTGCGGCTGACACGATGTCATTACGAAGACTCGAGAATCTCCGTCGAGAAAATCTCGAACAACTCATCCGTTCATCAGGATATTTTCGTCAGAAAGCTGAACGCCTGCAGCTTTTCGCACAACACGTTTTGAAACAGCACAACAATTTCTCGACGATGTTCAAGAAAAAACTTGAACCGCTGCGTGAGGAATTGTTGTCGCTGAAAGGCATCGGCCCCGAGACAGCAGATTCAATGCTCTTATATGCAGGACGCAAACCGATTTTTGTCGTCGATGCGTATACGAGACGGTTGTGTGCACGACGCGGAATGTGTGACGAAAAGATGGGGTATCACGAATTACAAAAGATATTTCACCGGCAAATACCGCACAATCAGAGCATTTATACGGAGCTGCACGCACCCATCGCCGCAGACGGAAAAAACGACCCACGTAACCCCCTCCACCCCCCATCTCCCCCGTGCACGCCCTCGCTGTTTCTGGATGAAGATGGTGAAAGGTATCGGCAGGCCTGCGGGGCCGATGGCGAGTATTGCGATTGAGCTTGATTCGGTGCTGAAGAAATATTGTGATGCGTTTCGCGAGAAAGGGGAGATGCCATCGTTGTGGAAGGGAAAGGTGCCAGGAAAGCTGGCGTTTCCTCGGCCAAAGACGCTCAAGTGTCAAGAACCACTTGCTAAAGCAAGTGGCGTGAATAATAAGCAATGTGCTGCCAAATGGCAAGTGGTTCTTGAGCATGTTCGGAAACCCCGCGCTTCCTCCAACAGGCTGAAGCCAGTGGTTTCCGCGCAAGGGGTTTCCGACATATGAAGATGCGGGGACTGGATTGCTGCTCAGGGGATTGCTTGATGATTGTCTTGAGTTGAAGAAAGGCGTGTTCGCACCGCTCGACCATAAGACGCGAGCAAGCGCGCCAAAAGAAACACATGAGAGCTATAAAGTGCAGATGGATATTTACAAGTTCTTGCTTGAGAAGAATAACTTCCCGACAGACAAGCGCGCGTTCCTGGTCTATTATTATCCGCAGCCAGGAGAACTGCATAAAGGCATTCCGTTTGACACGACCGTTATCGAGCTCAAGACAAATCCTGCGCGTGCCATGACCTTGCTGAAAGAAGCAAAGCTCGTGCTGGATAGGAAGGACCCACCGAAGGCACTTGAAACGTGTGCGTTCTGCGCGTGGAAGCAAGTAAAAGTTTAAATACAGTGACACGAAGCGTTGGGGGGCATGTCGTTGCTCACGTGGATCATCGTCCTCATCGCAGTAGCCATCGTCTTGAGCGGGCTGATTCTTCGTTGGGCGTCTGGCATGTTTCGGTTGATCGTGCCCGTGCTGCTGGTCGGCCTGTTGCTTGGCGGCGGGTTCTGGATTTATTCTGATATCAACGACCTGCGGCAGCATTTTTATCAGGATGACAAATTGTTCGTGCTAGACATCGATGGCGTGCTTGCAGGAGCATTCACGCTCGATGATGATGGCATTCCGAGGCCGGTGGCTGACCTAAGGCCATTGCGTCAGGGATATCCTGATCTTGCGGCACTGCAAGGCAGTCATTACAAGGTGATCGTGCTCACGTGGCCAGTCGTGGCAGATACTATCGCTCTTCAGGATTTCGAGGCGTCAGCAAGAGAACTGCGTGCTGCATTGCGCTCAGACAACCCGAAGCAAGTATTTATTGACAAGGCGCTCGGCCAGTTTGGCGCAGACATGCTTGGCCAGATCACGAAGGAAGCTGACCGGTTGTATCCGACGGATGACGTATTCGCGAGCACGATC
Source organism: uncultured Methanosarcinales archaeon (assembly GCA_964472615.1). Lineage (GTDB taxonomy): Archaea > Nanobdellota > Nanobdellia > Woesearchaeales > ARS49 > JAWAAW01. The sequence goes on along the minus strand of CAYYLN010000002.1, from coordinate 310 downwards.
TTTGCTGTGCTTGCGCAAAAAGCATTGATGCATCCTGACAGGATGTTTGAGGGTCTGAGACAAGGAACCGTCAGGATTTACCCTGAGACCGTTACGTTTAAAATCCTGAAGGTCTTACCGGAAGGATTTGGCAGCATCGTCCTGCCAACAAGTGCATGAATGGGCGTACGTGATACTGCCGAACAGGTTCGGCAAACCGAACAATGGGATTTTTAGACAAACTCAAGTTTTGGAAAAAAGGAGAGCCGGCAGAATTTGAACTCGGCCAGTATCCTTCGTTAGCTGCTGGCCCTGCAATGCATGGATTGCC
>CAYYLN010000001.1:31072-35049 GCA_964472615.1 uncultured Methanosarcinales archaeon | reverse complement strand
TTAAAGGCAGGGGCGGCTCCATGCTCCACACCCGAAAATCCTGCTTGCCTTCTCCGGCCAGAAGATTTCCGCAAAATACGGCCAAGCCGTGGGGGGGAGTCCGGCCGATGGTGCGCAGGTGCTGGATCATGCGCTCGAGCGCGTCAATCACGTTATTTCGTGTACTTGTGGACTTGATGTTGCTTGCCGTGCCCTGCTCTTGCTGCAAGTGCTGCATGATCTTGATGAGATCGTAGCCCACAGGCACATACACGCTCACGAATTCTGTATGCGCAGCCTTGTAGCTCTCCAATTCCTTGATGAACTTCTTCAGGTGGAATTTCTCGTGCGCGGTTAAGCTCATAGTAGCAGAACAGCAGTCAGACTATGGAAAACGCAGAAACGGCTACGAATGACTCGGCTGCTGATTCATGCACGAAAGAAGCGCAGAAGCCCTTATTAAGCTTTGCCTTGCGGAGCGACGAGTTCTTGGCTCAATCGCTTGACGGTGTCCTCGATGAGCAAGATAGCAACCTTTAAAAACCAACCCTTGTTTTCCGAGGAGCATGGCGGAAAAGCAAGAGGGTTTGGGGCCAGTCAAGCGCTTCGGCGTCCGTTACGGCAGGACTGTCAAGTTCAAGCGCGCAGCCATTGAAAAGTTGCAGAAGGCAAGCACCAAATGCCCGTACTGCAACAAGCATAAGGTCGTGCGCAAGAGCAAAGGCGTCTGGAATTGCACGAAGTGCAAGAACACGTTCTCCGGCCAGGCATACACGTTTGTCGCCAAGCCCTCGCTGACCGCATTGCCGCCTGTCGAACATGTATTGACTGAGATCCAGCAGCCCGAGCCAGAAGATGAGGCAGTATAATGGTCAAATATACCTGTTTCACGTGCAGCAAAAAAATCTCTGAGGACATGATGGGCAAGCGCATCCGCTGCCCATACTGCGGAAGCAAGATCCTGTACAAGTCCCGCAGCGCGACCACCAAGGTCAAGGCAATCTAAACGTATGGAACTCTCCAAAGAAACCCAGGAAAACATCAGCAAGCTCCAACTTATCGAGCAGAACATCCAGACCCTGCTGATGCAGAAGCAGCAGTTCCAGGCGCAGCTCTTTGAAGTCGAGAGCGCGCTGAAGGAGATTGAGAAGACCGATGAGGCGTTCAAAATCGTCGGTAATGTCATGATCAAGACCGACAAGGCAGCGCTCAAGAACGAGCTCAATCAAAAGAAGGAACTCATCGACTTGCGGTTCAAGAACATCGACAAGCAGGAAAAACAACTCAAGGACAAGGCAGAGGCGTTGCAGAAAGACGTCATGAGCAAGATCAAGAAGTGATTTCTATGAACCAATTAACCATGGTGGTTGCGGCATTGCGCGAACTCGAACAAGATAACCAAGTGCCGAAGAATGTCAAGGCAACCATTGCGAACACCATCAAGGCCCTTGAGCAGGATGGCGAGATGAGCATCAAGGTATCCCGTGCATTGCAGCAATTGGAACAGCTTACTGAAGATAATAACATGCAGGCATACACGAGAACGCAGATCTTCAATATCGTCAGTTTGCTTGAAGTTCTTTGACCGGCAGGACCGGTCATTGCACGGTGTCAACAACCACTCGCTAAAGCGAGTGGCGTGACTACACGCCATCAAAATTTGCTCGTGGTTGTTGAGTCTCGGAAATCCGCTGATTTCCGACGAACTTGAGAAACCGCGTTTCTCAAGTTACTTGAATAACAAAGTTATTCAAGTTCATCGCCAATCTAATGATTGGCGAGACGTCGACAAGCTTTGCTTGTCGAGATGACAACGCAGCAGCGTTGGTCAAGTCATGCTCGAAAACTGCTCGTCCTTTCTGGCGGACTAAAGTCCGCAGGGTACGTCAAGAGCAGTTTTCGACATCTCAAGAAGGTTTCGGCTTACCGCTTCTTGACCCTGACTTCCTGCGTGATCAGGGTCGTGTTGGGGAGGTGGATGATATCCTTGGTCTTGCTCTCAAGGGTCGTCTCAAGCAAGCCCACATTCTTGACTTTGCCCGTGACTGACCCGACCGTGACCGTGTCGCCGACCGAGAAGTACTTGCGATATGCCAGCCGGATGCCTGCGATGAAGTTCGGCACGAAATCCTTGATGCTCAACAGGAACGCGCTGGCAAGCACGAGCAGGACTGCGGCTGCAATCGCGTACAGCACAATGGTCGTGACGCCAAGCTGGTCCAAGGCGATCACGATCGCGATGAAATAAATAAAGTACTCAACAACGTGACCGAGCAGTTCTTCCATACCAAACTGCACGCCGGCCTTCTTCAGGATGCGATTGACATCAACCTCATGCAGGGCACGTTGGGCGAGCTTGCCCAGGACCTTGCCGATGATGAAGCCAATGAGCAGGCTGATGACTGCGGCAGCGATCGTGTTCATGACGCCATGCGCCTGCGTCCACCATTCCATGAATGCCATGAGAAGGACGAGCAACAATGCTTTTATAAACCTTTTCGGGAACAACATGCATTGAGGAACTATACTGCGAGATTTCGGTCCCTTCGGGACAGAGACTTTCGCGACCTAACGGTCGCTCAAAACATATATAGATGGTCTCTGTGCCGTAGGCACCCAATCTCAGAGAACGCACTCGCGAACGTCTCATGGGCAGAACCAGCACAGCTGGCTGGCCCCTGTTCGTTACACTCATGGGCATTCCTGAACGGATCAAGGAAATCGAAGACGCCATGCGCAAATGGCAGTACAACAAGGCCACCGAGCACGCCTTTGGCGTCGCCAAGGCCCAGATCGCCAGGCTCCGCGAGAAGATGGAGAAAGAGGCGATCAGGAAGAGTGGCGTGGGGGCAGGGTTCCAGGTCAAGAAATCCGGCGATGCCACCGTCATCCTGCTCGGTTTTCCCAGCGTCGGAAAAAGCACGTTGCTGAACAAGCTCACCGGCGCCAAGAGCAAGACCGCGGCATACGCGTTCACGACCCTGGACGTGATCCCTGGCGTGCTGCAGTACAACCAGGCAAAGATCCAAATTCTCGACATGCCTGGCATCGTCTCAGGAGCTGCCTCAGGCAGAGGCCGTGGAAAAGAGGTTCTTGCCATGCTCAGGAACGCTGACTTGGTGCTCATCCTCATCGAGGCCCTCCACCCCGAACACCATGCTGCCATCCTGAAAGAAATCTACGATGTGGGCGTGCGTATCAACCAAGCGCCGCCAGACGTGAAAATCTCCAAGAAATCCAAAGGCGGCATTGACATCAGTGCCACCATTCCCATCGAGATTAGGAAGGATACCTTGAGCGAGATTCTCAAGACATTCCGCATCAACAACGCAGACATTGTCATCAGGAGCCCGATCACCATCGACAGCTTCATCGATGCCATCGAAGGCAATCGCAAGTACATCCCTGCGCTTGTCGTGGTGAGCAAATTCGACCTGCTTGACGAACACCAGCAGCAGACGCTCGCAGAGCAATTGAATTTCGACCTCGCGGTCAGCGCAGAACTAAACATCAACATCGAACGGCTTAAGGATCTCATCTATCAGAAACTGAGGTTCATGAGGGTGTTTTTGAAGGAAGTCGGCAAGAAGCCTGACCTCAAGGAGCCGATGATCGTCCGCAAGGGGACGACCATCGAGAGCATCTGCAACCGCATCCACCGTGATTTCGTCAAGAAATTCAGGTTCGCAAAGATCTGGGGCAAGAGTGCGAAGTTCCCTGGCCAGCAGTTCCGCAACCTGGACAAGAAGCTCGAAGATGGCGACATCCTCGAGATCCACATCCGCTAAAATGTGTCAGCACGTATTTATAGCCCGACTGCCTGCAATCACGTTCCATGACTGGCCTTACACGGAGAACCTTTGTCTGCAGCAGCGCCGTCACCGTCGCGGGCACTGCTGTGCGCATCGCAACACCACCTGCCTTAACAGCCCTCATCGGTTGCGTTTCCACACTTCATCCCATACCAGATTCGCTTGCCGCAGGCGAACTCGAGGCAA
>CAYYLN010000001.1:30479-31062 GCA_964472615.1 uncultured Methanosarcinales archaeon | reverse complement strand
CCAAGGATGTGTACTGGTTCACAGAACCAGAACTCGAGTTCCTGTACGGCATCAGCCACGTCCCTGACCAAACGCTTTCCGCGTACAAGACCGCTGGCGATTGTCTTGAATCAGTAGCGTACAAGATCCGAGACTCACCTGCGAAGCTGGAAGAGATGCAAAAACACCTGAAGCCCTTCTTCGCGCTCGCCGACTACCAGCAGACCAAGACATTCTTCCGCAAAAACCTCAACGGCAGGCACAAGGTCTTTAATGTCCTCCTCGCATTGATCGAAGAAGACTATGCGACCGCCCCGGATGCATTGCAGGAGGCAATCCCGTTCTTGGACAAGAGCGACCGCAATGACATCTTCGTCACGCTCAGCGTGCTCGGACGACAGGCACGCGAACGAGGGGACAAGAAGCTCTCGGACACGTACGATTCCCTGACGAAGATTATCAAGTAGCGCAACATTTAAGAGGACATCAACGTTTCTTTTTTCCATGCAATTCGTCGCGTACGGACATCAGCTCATCGAAGGCACGCACAAGGCACTGTTTGAGATCACGCAGCACACGAGCGTGACGCCCAAAGGAGACTGCA
>CAYYLN010000001.1:22065-30469 GCA_964472615.1 uncultured Methanosarcinales archaeon | reverse complement strand
ATCATCGGCACCCGGGCCGCATTTGATGCAGAGGCCATTGCAGCACTCGCACAGGTCTCAGACAAGCTCAAAATAACACTCAAGACCAAAAGCTACATAGAAACCATCATTGGTGAATCGAACAAGCAGTTCATGCCTGGACCGGATATCGCCATCAGGAAAACAGGTATTGTCTCTCCGCGGACACTTGTTCTCAATGCAGACAAGGCCGCGGCAGACTTACCGCAGCATTTCATCGAAGCCCTGAAGGATCCGAAAGAACACTTGACGGTGATCATCGAGCGCTTGTGACCAGTGCATCAATTGACTACTCCTGCACAAGCAGCCTGCGGCCTTTGGGCACGAAGTTCAGGATCGTGCCTTCCTTCACCTTGCCACAGCCAACGAAATCAGTACCTGACTTCAAGATGACGAAGCCGCTTGCATCAGTCCTCTTGATGAGGTCTTCGCCGCGAAGCCATTGTCTGAGTTCTTTGTCATCGAGCTCGACGACATTCATGGTCGCCTTGGGGCCGATGAGCTGGGAGCCCTCGATGCTGAGCCGGATCTCGTGATTCTTGTACTCACCCAAGTAGAGGCCGACCGCATTGATACGGAGCTTTCGGGCATCAATCTTAGTGATGTCCTTGCTGATGACAAACAAATCATTCTTGGTGCTCTGATACCACGCCCACGGAAAATCAATGTCTGCACCCCACTGGTCCTTGACAATGGAAAGGATAGGCTTCAAGTCACGGTTTGAGAGAGCGCGCAGGTTGGTCTTCATCAGATACCCCAGGTCGGGTTGGTCTTGCGCTTGATCTGCGCGATTTCTTTCAGGAGCTCTTTCTCGTCGTTCGTCAAGTACTGCTTGAACTCCTTGTACGTACGGAAGTCCTCCTCAGAAATTACGCTGTAAAGGACATCGCCCTCGTGGATCTGCCTGCCGATAATGACGTTAGGCAGTGATATTGCCAGCTGCTTGCCTTTCTCTGCCTTCTCAACATTCTCTTGCTCCTGTTGCATGCCTTTGACGACTGTGAGCTCGCGGCCCTCAGCATTCATCAACGGCGTGCCAGTCCTCACTGTTCCTGCGAGCACGTGCATGCCGATAACCGCAGGATTGCTCTGTCGGAAGACATAGCCGCGCAAGAGTTCGATCTTGCAGGGCTTGACGAGCAGATCAAGTGCTGACAGCTCGATTGCCTTCTTCTTGTGCTCTGCCCATTTCTGGTAGTCCTCAATCAAGCGATAAATGACGGTGTTGGTGAGGACAGCAATGCTCTCGGGCAGTCCTTCGGGCTGCGGGATGTTGAAGCCGAGCACGACTGCGAGCGTGGGATCTTTCTCAGCAGTGGCTGCAGCATCGGTGATATCCTTCTTGGTGACTGGTCCGATGCCTGCGCGCTGGACCGGGATGTTCGCGTCCTTCAGGAGGGTGACGAAGGCTTCGAGGGAACCCAGTGAGTCTGCCTTGATGATGACACCTTCCTTGGCGGTGTCCAGAACGACCTTCTCGACTTCCTGCTGCACTTTCGCCTTGGCTTCCTCGATGTTCGACGGGTTGCCGATGATGGGCACGCCCGAAATGACCTGCTCCACATCAGGAGCAATGATCTTGACGCCAGTCGCGGCATGGACTTCCTTGATCGACGTGAACTTGGTCTTTTTCTCTCGCATCTCCTGCAAGGGAGCAGGCAAAAACAAGGCCTTGACGCGCGTCACGATCGGCCCCTCGAGGCCGCCGATGACAAGAACATCGTTGATCTTCAACGAACCGTCATAGAGGATAACATCCATGGTCTTGCCGATGCCCTTGTCTTCCTTGATCTCGATGACCGTACCCTGGGCAGGCCCGTCCTTGGTGACCTTGAGGCCTTTTTCAAGGAACCGCTGCGCGAGCGCAGTGAGGACCATCAGGAGTTCAGGGATTCCTTCGCCGGTTACCGCAGAGGTCGGGACGATGGCGATCTGTTTGGTATAATCAGAAATACGGTCAAAACGCTCAGAAGCAAAGCCCAATTCCGAGAGCTTACCGAGAATCTCATACACCTTCACATCGAGCGCTCGCTGCGCCTCCTGTTCCTGTTCTGCGATGTTCGGAAGCAACAGCTTTCCTGGCGCAGAACGCCAGCGCGGCAGGAGATCAATCTTGTTCGCTGCAACGACAAACGGCGTCTTGTAATGCTTGAGGATATCAATGCATTCCAGCGTCTGGGGCATGAAACCCTCCATGACATTGACGACAAGGACGGCAATGTCCGACAGGTTGCCGCCCCTACGCCTGAGGTTGACAAAGGCTGCGTGGCCGGGCGTGTCGATGAAGAGCAGACCGGGAATCGTGAGTGTGAACTTCAATTGCTCCACTAATGGTCCGCAGATCTTCTGGATCGTGGCGAGGGGAACGATGCTCGCGCCGATGGCCTGGGTGATGCCGCCTGCCTCGCGGGCAGCGATAGCACTACCGCGGATCTTGTCCTGCAACAGCGTCTTTCCGTGGTCCACGTGGCCCATGATTGCCACAATCGGCTGGCGTATCATGGTAATCGAGACATTCTGGCTTCTTTAAAAATGTAGGTGCTCCCGAGAAAAGGGCACTGTCGGAGATTCGCAGATTTCCGAGACCTGATCAATGCGCGCATTGTCATCTCGACAAGCCCTGCTTGTCGACGTCTCGCCAATCATAGATTGGCGATGAACTTGAATAACTTTGTTATTCAAGTAACTTGAGATGTCGAAAACTGCTCTTGACGTACCCTGCGGACTTTAGTCCGCCAGAAAGGACGAGCAGTTTTCGAGCATGACTTGACCAACGCTGCTGCGTTGTCATCTCGACAAGCAAAGCTTGTCGACGTCTCGCCAATCATTAGATTGGCGATGAACTTGAATAACTTTGTTATTCAAGTAACTTGAGAAACACTGTTTCTCAAGTAGTTCGTCGCCAGCTTTGCTGGCGAGACATGCTCGCCGACGAAGTCGGCGCCACTTCGGCGCAGAGACCATCCTGAAAACGTTTCTGATCATCACTATTTTCACCACTTAACAATGGTTGTGAATACGAAGATTTATAAATAGGTCACTATTAATTGGGGGTAACAAATAGCGTTTAACGCTACTATCGTCGGGGGTTTACAGCGACTATGAACACGCACAAACTGTTTGGAACGATTGGAATGGTGCTCCTCTGCACCTTGGCACTGGTCGGTGCCGTGGCTGCAATCCCGGTGAACATCACCCGGGTGGAGATTGATGACCACAAGATCAATCCTGACCAGATCAACCGTCTGGATGTCTTGCGCAACAGCGAGGTCGACTTTGAAGTCACGTTGGAAGCGAGCGAAGACCTGGATAATGTCGAAGTCGAAGTGATTGTTTCTGGCTTCGAGCACAACAAGGACAAGGAATTGCGCGATCACATCGGTCCATTCGACATGGACACCGGTGTCACGTATCGCAAGAACCTCCAGATCACCTTCCCCGAGCTGGTCGAAGAGGATGATTACAAGGTACGCGTCATCATGACCGACCGCAATGGCCGCGAAGTCATCGAGAACTACAACATCAAGATCGACGTGCAGCGCCACGATCTCAAGATCGTTGACGCACTTTTCACGCCCTCACGCCACGTGCAGGCAGGACAAGCCTTGCTGACCACGGTGCGTGTCGAGAACTTCGGCGAGAAGGACGAAAAGGACGTCAAGGTCACGGCAAGCATCCCTGAACTCGGCATCAGCGCCTCGGACTTCATCGAAGAGATCGAATCTGACGATGAGAAGCAGAGTGAACAGCTCTACCTGAAGACCGAGAAATGCACCAAACCAGGCGTGTACGACATGATCCTGCAGGTCAGCTACAACGATGGCTTTGACCGCACGAGCGTGGAAGGCCAGATCGAGGTCCTCGAGAACCCTGCCTGCGCTGAGAAGGAGACGGTAGAGGTCCAAACACCTCCTGCCCCTGCTCAAGACCAGGTTGAGGCAGTCGCCCGCACGAACAAGGTTCGCACTGCATTGGAAGTCATCCTTCTGGTGCTGGTGGCGCTCTTGGTCTTGATCGGACTCGTCATTGGCTTTTCCAAGATGGGCAGCCAGGAATAAGTTTTTATTTTTCCTTAACATTTTTATTAAGCATCCTCTTTCAGGTATCACTATGGAACTCGAACCCATCTTGCATGACCTTGAACAACTTCCAGGCATGGTGTGGAAACACCAGATCTGGTACATCCCAGACGACATAAACTTCAGGGAAAAGATAACCGGAACCTATCAAGATTACATGGTTCACTTCAGCCGCGTTGATGAGCTTTATTTGCTCCAAGCACGAGAATCAGGCATTTCACTCAGTCTTGTCAAAGAGAACACCACTGTCTTTTCAGTCTACAAGCCGTTTCCGCACAATGCAACGACTGAGGAAGAAAAACGCGTTGCAGAACGCCTGGAAGAGTCATTCTCCCAGATTTCCAAGAAGATACCCCCTGAGAACCGCATTCTTCCGTATCGTTGAGAATAAATTTATAAGCCCACGCTCTGCCTTCTGAGCTATGCTGACTGATGCAGATCTCAAAGAACAATTCAAGAAGACGGCAAGCGCGAACCCGGATAGGTATTTCCCGACCAAAGCGCTGAAAGCACTGGGTTTTGCGCGGCACACCTGCCCCTTGTGCAAACGTCACTTCTGGACCATGCATGCACGCCAGAAAACCTGCGGCGACCCTGCCTGTTCTGGCGGCTTCAGGTTCATCGGCAAACCCCAAGGAAAGGCGCTCAGTTACCTTGACGTTTGGAAGAAATTCGCAGACATCCACAAAAAGCTCGGTTATACGCCGATCAAACGCTACCCCGTCGTCGCACGCTGGAATCCTACAACCGAATTCACCATTGCGAGCATTGCAGCATTCCAGCCCTATGTGGTTTCCGGTGAAATCAAGCCGCCTGCAAATCCGCTCGTGATCCCCCAATTCTGCCTCAGGTTCGGAGACATTGACAATGTCGGCATCACCGGCCACTATGTGGGCTTTGTCATGATGGGCGAACACGCATTTGTCGCGCCCCACGAGTACGACGTCAACACGTACATCACACACCATCTCGAATGGCTGACCAAGGGCATGGGCATCAAGAAAGAAGACCTCACCATCCATGAGGACGGCTGGGCAGGAGGAGGCAACTTCGGACCCTGCATGGAATTCTTCTCCCACGGCCTCGAGATCAGCAACCAAGTGTACATGCAATTTGAGGCAACATCCTCGGGAAGCAAGGAATTAGGCATCAAGGTCCTCGACATGGGTCAGGGCCAAGAACGCGCAGCATGGTTCACCCAAGGCACGGCGACTGCATACGATGCAACCTTCCCCAAAGTCCTCAAGAATCTCACGAAAGCCACTGGCATCACGATCAACCAGGAACTGCTCAAGAAGTTCGTGCCGCTTTCTCCGTATCTCAACGTCGGTGAGGTCACTGATGTGGACAAGGCATGGAAGGATGTCGCTAAGAAGCTCGGCATGGATGTTGCTGACCTGAGGTCGAAGATCGAACCCATCGCCGGCCTGTATTCGGTCGCTGAACACGCACGAGCGCTGCTGATCGCGCTCACTGACGGAGCATTACCGAGCAATGTCGGAGGCATGTACAACCTCCGCGTCATCCTGCGCCGGGCACTCGGCTTTATCGACAAGTACCAATGGAAGGTGGACATCTGCGATGTCTGCGACTGGCATGCTGCAGAATTAAAACCCCACTTTCCTGAGCTTTCGGAACATCTTGCCAACGTGCGCAAGATTCTCGAGGTCGAGAAGATGCGTTATCGCACGACACAGGAAAAAACCAAGGCAGTGGTCAGCAAGATCGCGATAAAAGAACTTACGACCAAAGACCTAATCTCCCTGTATGACAGTAAAGGCATTGCACCAGAGCTTATTGCAGAAGAAGCAGGACAACAAGACAAAAAAGTCAACGTGCCAAAGAATTTCTACTCTCTGGTCGTGCAACAGCACGAGAAAGAACAAATTCACGCAACCAAGACTGAACGTGCTGAGACATTGCCGCTCGACGGCATTCCTGAGACCGTGATCTTGTTCTGGCAGGACTGGAAGCCGCAGGAATTCAATGCCCACGTCCTCAAAATCATTGGCAATCACGTCGTGCTGGACAAGACCCAGTTCTATCCCGTGTCCGGCGGACAATTGGCAGACCATGGCACGCTTGACAAAGGTTATGTCGTGGACGTGTTCAAGCAAGGCAGCGTCATTGTCCACGTGCTCGCGGACAAGCCGCCGTTCAGCGAAGGCGACACCGTGCACGGTAAGGTCGACATCGACCGGCGCAAGCAGCTCGCGCAGCACCACACGAGCACGCACATCGTGAATGCTGCTGCCCGTATCGTCCTGGGACCGCACTGCAACCAAGCAAGCGCCAAGAAAGACATCGACAAGGCAACCATCGACATCACCCATTACGAATCATTGTCTGAAGACGAATGTGAACGCATCGAGCGAGAAGCCAACACGATCGTCAAGAGAGCCATCACGGTCAACAAGATGCTCATGCCCAAGGAAGAAGCAGAACAGAAGTATGGATTCGCAATCTACCAAGGCGGAGTCGCACCAGGGAAGACCCTGCGTATCGTCGACATTTCCGGTATCGATGTCGAGGCCTGCGGCGGCACGCACCTGAACAATACGTCTGAAGCAGAAATCATCAAAATCCTCAGAACCAACAAGGTCAAGGACGGCATTGTCAGAATTTGCTTCGCTGCAGGCGAAGCAGCGAAAAAAGTCATTGCGCAGGCGAATCAGCGCATCGCCGAGCTCGCCAAACTCCTTGATTGCAAGCCTGCGCAAGTTCCCGGCAGGGCCCAGGAGCTGTTCGAAAAATGGAAGAAGATCCGCAAGGCAGCACAAAAGAAGCAAGCATTCGAAGAAAAGGAATTCACGCTGACCTCCACCAAAACATACAAGGGCGATATCCTGGCAAAGACCGCGGAAGTGTTGCAGACACAGCCTGAATTCCTAAGCAAGACCATTGAGCGATTCAAGAAAGAACGGGAAGCGTTCAAGAAGCAGCGCGCATGATTGCTCAGCTTACTCTGCCCGCAGCTCGATCGAGAAGAAGTGCGGCTCGTCCTCAGGGGCGCGCTTGAACTGCGAACAGGCCTTCTTGCGTTCCCAATAAAACCAGCATTTCTCGCCAAATACCTTGAAGGCATGGCAATCCTTACAGACATCGCTCATGGCAGTTCTTCACATGCAATGCTTTATATAAGTTTTGACAGAATATTTTTAAAGAGACACGATTCATTTCCCAGACAATGGAAGCTTCAACACGCACATTCATATGGTCCGCACTTGTGATGATTGTTCTGGGAACAGCGATCGGCGGATGGCAGCAGTACCAACTGCAACAAGCAAAAGCAGAGACTGCTGCAGCAGTACAAGAATTGCGGGTTCAGAACGCAGAACAGACCGCGAGTTTGAAGGAATTGAGCAATGCATTCCAAACCAGCGAACAGCAAACTGCTGCTGCGTTCAATGACGTCAAAAAATCGCTGAATACGCTTGGACAAGATATTGACGTCGTGTACCAGGAGAACCAACGAAAGGCACAAGAGCTTTCCGGTGAATTGCAAACGCTCAAGCAAGAAAGCGCTGAAAAAATCTCTGAGCTTGAAGAGAAGTTACAACTTAATCTCAAATCCCAAGACTTCTCAGGCATTGTTGAGGATGTTATTACGAGCATTGTCAGCATTCAGACAGACACAGGAATTGGTTCTGGCGCGATCATTGACAGCGCAGGCTATATCGTTACGAACTATCACGTTGTTGAAGGCGCCACCGCAGGCAGCGTACGCACGTACGACGGTCAAGCGCACGCTGTCAGCGTTGTTGGCTATGATGCAGATAAAGACATTGCAGTGTTAAGAATAGAGGGAACTTTTGAGCGTCTGCGATTTGGCGATAGCGACGACGTCGATGTAGGCCAGCACACCATTGCACTCGGAAGCCCGGCAGGTCTTGAATTTAGCGTTAATGAAGGCATTATTTCTGCGCGACGCACTCTGAATAACAAAGAATACTTCCAGACCGATGTGGCCTTGAACCCGGGCAATTCAGGCGGGCCTTTGGTTGACGTATCAGGAAAGATTATTGGAATCAGCAATTTCAAGCTCAAAGATTTTGAAGGTCTCAACTTTGCGCTTACCAGCAATGAAGCAAAGAACAGTGTTGATGCAATTCTTGCACAGGTATAAGATGCTTTCCTCAAAAGAAGTAGCTCACGTAAGGGATGCGTTGATGCACGCAAAGCACCCCCTGTACTTCTTCCACGACGATCCTGACGGCTTGGCGAGCTTTTTGCTGTTCTACCGCACCATCAAGGACGGAAAAGGGTTCTGTGTCAAGGCATTCCCGCACATCACCACGGATTTCATC
>CAYYLN010000001.1:14231-22055 GCA_964472615.1 uncultured Methanosarcinales archaeon | reverse complement strand
GCTGACGTGGTGTTCGTGCTTGATATCGCCATCGTCGATCAGGAATTCATCGATGGCATTAAGGCACCTATATTCTGGGTTGACCATCACACACCCCAACAACGCGAACGTGTCAAATACTTCAATCCCCGCGTGACCACAGGAGAGAATGTCTGTACGCCTGTGCTCTGCTGGCAAGTGATGAGCGAACAGCGGCCGCAAGATTTGTGGATTGCGACGACCGGAGCGATCGGCGACTGGTATTTCCCGAAATTCGCTGCGGAATTCCAGAAACAAAGGCCAGACATTTTGCCGCCGGAAATCAAGACCGTGCAGGAGGCAATGTTCAACTCGCCGCTCGGCACGCTCATCAAGGCATTCTCGTTCAACCTCAAGGGCCCGACGAGCGAGGTCAACAAAAGCATCAAGATCCTGACGCGCATCGAGAATCCTGACGAGATCCTCAAGCAGACCACAACGCGCGGCAAGCTCATCTGGAAAAAATACCAGTTCATCAATAAGACCTATGAAGAAATGCTCGCGACCATTGTCAAGACCGCAACCAAGGACAAACTGCTCGTGTACACCTATGCGCATGACAAGCTCTCACTGACGAAGGATCTGTCAAACGAGCTGCTCTACAAGTTTCCGGACAAGCTCATCGTGCTCGGCAGGGAGAAGGAAGGGGAATTGCGGTGCTCGCTTCGGTGCGGACCGCAATGGAACATCGCCCAAGCGCTCGAGAAAGCACTGGTGGGTGTGCAGGGCTATGGCGGCGGCCACGAGCAAGCCTGCGGTGCAGGAATCAGGAAAGAAGACTTTGCGCGATTCCTCGAGAATTTACGACGGGAGTTAAGTTTATAAAGGGCTTCACGGTGGTTTTTCTCATTGCGCCGATGGTTCAACGGTAGAATCTCTGCCTTCCAAGCAGATGATCTGGGTTCAATTCCCAGTCGGCGCATTGGCAAAAGAAACAGTCCTTGTCATTGTCGCACACAATGACGACCACATTATCGGAGCAGGCGCAACGCTGGCCAAATATGCACAGGAAGGCAAGAAGGTGCGCACCATCATCTTCTCGTATGGCGAGAAAAGCCATCCGCACCTCAAGCCCGAAGTCATCATTGAGCGGCGCTACAAGGAGAGCTTGGAGAGCGATACAATCATGGGAGGCAGCGGCCTCGTTTACCTCGGGCTCACCGAAGGCAAATTCCTCGAACAGGCAAAGAAACGCAGGCTCAAGGAAAAACTCGCGTACTTGATCAAGCGCGAAAAACCAAACAAAATCCTCACACTCGGGCCCAGCGACGTGCATCCTGACCACAATGCCGTCTACCGCATCGTGACCGAACTCATTGAGAATGACGACATCACATGTGACGTCTACGCGTTCGAAATCTGGTCTGCGGTTAAACTTTTCAAACGCGAGGCACCCAAGCTCGTCGTTGACGTTTCAGAAACCTATGACATCAAGGTCAAGGCGCTCAAGGCTCACAAAAGCCAATTCCAGCACATCTCACCCTTCATGGCCGTCTTCTGGTTCACGACCTGGATCAGGGCGCTCATGAACGGCTGGCAGCATGGGTGCAGATACGCAGAAATCTTTTACAAGCTCAACTAGCATGAAGCAGGTCGTCACACATCTCAACGCCATCGACATAGCACTACTTCTGATGCTCTTCGAGGGAGCAACGCTGTTCGTCATGGGCGCACTCCATACTTGGGCATTTTCTCGTTCACTGGAGGCAGCACTCATCGGCTTCATCGGTACGCCAATCGCGCTCGCGCTCTGGCACGGGTTTGGCGGAAATGTTCGTGGCAAGCTTGGAGCACGCTCTTTTGCATTGACACACATCTCTGTTGTTCCTGCAAGCATCGCGAATGCGTTATTCCTCATTGTCTTGTTCTTGATCGAAGACATGTTGCCAGTACGGGTGCACGCACTCAATGCCGTGCTGGGCTTTGTGGCCGTGATGCTTGCCTTGTGCGTGCTGTTCTTCCTCTACAACCATCAACCGTTCAAAATCAGTGTGACACTCGGCAACGTGACGTCCATCATGGCGGTTGCGCCCTGGATTGCGGTGCTCGCAGGCATGTATGAAGCGTTTATCCTTCCTATCATGGTCGCCCTGATGCGATTGCCATTGCCGGTGATTGCCAGTTATCCGATTGCAGGACTGGTGTCAGGATTCGTCGGCGGACTTGTCGGCACCATGATCTTCAATGCCCTTGCGCCTCACCTCAAGTCCTGGATCGACCTATGAAAAAGCACCTCCTCATCACCACCGACTGTTTCTGTGCCGAGCTTTTCCCAAAAGATCGACCAAAAGAACCTAAGTGGGCATTCCGCTCACGCTCCAGCCCACCGAACTACCCATGAAAAAGCACCTCCTCATCACCACCGACTGTTTTTTGCCGCGCTGGGACGGCATCGCGCGATTCCTCAAAGAGATCTTGCCCTTCTTGACCAAGGAATTCCAGGTCACGGTGGCGTGCCCGGAATTCCCAGGAATACCACCAGAACTGCCTGGCATTCACGTGCATCGGTATCCGCTGCTCAAAGTCCGTTTCGG
The DNA here is from genome assembly GCA_964472615.1 of uncultured Methanosarcinales archaeon. Lineage (GTDB taxonomy): Archaea > Nanobdellota > Nanobdellia > Woesearchaeales > ARS49 > JAWAAW01. Next base: position 19,503 of record CAYYLN010000001.1, on the reverse strand, counting down.
CGACATCTATTTCGCCTGGGTAAGCACGACTGCCATTGCGCACATGGTGGAACGCTCTGACCTCGTCTTCAACCAAACCCTCGGCCCCATTGGGATTGCCGCGATCAAGGCGGCAAAGAAACACGACGTGCCGCTGGTGAGCTTTGTTCATTCCATCGATTGGGAACTTGCTTCCCGGGCGGTTCGATATGGCAAGTTCCTGGTCGAGCTGTTTGTCAAGACGCTTGCGCGACGGAAATACAATCAATGCGATATCCTACTCACGCCGTCGGCTGATGTGAGCGACATCCTGTCCGTGCACAACATCCGCACGAGAAAAGTCATCGTTCCACTGGGCGTTGACGTGCACCGATTCAAGCCCGCCCCGTCAAAGGCCATGGCCAAAAAGACAATCGGCATCGATCCGGGCGTGCTCGTGGTCGGTTTCTGCGGACGCATCGGCCGCGAGAAAGACATGCCCGCACTCATCAAGGCATTCCGTAGGGTGCAGCACAAGCACGCAATCAAGCTGCTGATCGTCGGATCCGGCATTGAAGAACAAGCGTTCAAGAATCCACGCATCATGTTGACTGGCGCGGTGGATGATGTCCTGCCATACCTGCAAGCGATGGACGTGTTCGTGTTGCCATCGTTGACTGAAACAAGTTCGCTCGCGACCATGGAAGCAATGGCGTGCGGATTACCTGTGATTGCAACTCCTGTCGGCTCGCTCAAGGAATACATTGAAGATGGCGTGAACGGATTCCTTTTCCCACGACAAGACGTCGACACCCTTGTTGAGAAGCTTCATGCGTTGCTGAAAAGCCCCAAGGCACGCGAAGCAGTTGGAGCTGCAGCGCGCGAGACGATCAAGAAACGCGCGACGTGGGAACAGACAGCACAGAAAATACTTTATATATTGCACGAGCTAACTGACTGAAAAATGAAAATCCTAATTATTGGCACATGGCAGAAGCACAAGGCAATAACGTGCAAGGCAGAAGCAGAGCATATCGGCAAGCTCCTTGCTGAACGGGGGCACATACTGATGTCCGGCGGAGGAACAGGGATATCAGAGTTGGTCGCAAATGCATACCGAAATCACAACGGCAAGAAGTACATCGCGTATTTTCCTGCATCTGAAGAAATGGAGCGGGTAGGCGAAGAGCAGGGCCCGGAGCCTGATGAAAAAATCCAAACCGACCTTGATTATCCAGGGCGCAACTGCTTCATGGTCAAGGAATGCGATGCTGTCATCGCGTTACACGGCGGGCTTGGGGCATTGACCGAAGCGATTCACGCAGTGAAAGATTACGGCAAAAAGGTTGTGGTGATAGACAAAGGCGAATTCGCGTCGTGGATAAAGGCAATTCCTGAACTCAAAGAGAAGGTTTTCTTGAGTCCTGACGTTGAGAAAGCGATTGATTTCTTATGATTCTATGCCCTTAAGCTGACGACATTGCTGATTCCGCGCTCAGGGTCCATGCTGACGCCGTATAGGACATCGCCTTCTGCAATGACATTGTCGTTGTGCGAGATGACGATGTATTGCGCCTTGGTGCAGTAGCTGCGGATGAGCTTGGCGAGCTTGTCCGAGTTCGCCTTGTCCAGAGCAGCATCGACTTCGTCCAGGATATAGAACGCCGCAGGTTCGTGCTCCTGAATCGCGAACAAGAACGCCAAGGCAGTCATGGTCTTCTCTCCGCCTGAGAGCGAACGGATGTCGAGGAACTTATTGCCCGTGAGCTTGACCTTGATGCTCAAGCCGCCCTCGAACGGAAGCTCAGGATTCTCAAGCTCGAGATAGGCGTCTCCCTTGGTGGACAGCGACAGGAAGAACCGCTTGAACTGGTCGCCGATCACGTTCAGCGTGTTCATGAACAGGTCTTTCTTCGAGCTTTCAATCTCATTCATCAGATTGAGGACTTCGTCTTTCTCGGTGACAAGCACACTCTTCTTCTGCACGAGCTCGTTGAATTCCTTCTCTGCGGCGTCATAGATGTCCAGTGCGCGCAGGTTGACATTGCCGATTGTCATCATGAGTTTTTCGAACTCTGCAATCTCTTCCTTGAGCTTGTCCTCAGGCTTCTTCAGGTCGAGCTCGACGCCAGGATAGTGCGCGAATTCTGCTTCGAGTCCTGCGAGCTCTGCATTAACCCGTGCGATCTCGATGCTGTACGTGTTGAGCGTGAGCTCTTCCTTGCGTGCCTGCTCCTCAATGCCAAATGCCTTCTGCTCATGCTCGGTTATCTCGTCCTGCAGCTTCTTCTGCCTCTCGAACAGGGTCTTGAATTGCGACTGGAAGTGCTCCTGTTCTCCTGCCTTCTTCTTCAGCTCTTCCTGCTGCTGCTCGATAAGCCCGGTGACATCCTTCGTTTCTGCACCAAACGCCTCTGCCTCCCTGTCCAGGTCTGCGAGGATCTTGGCGATGTTCTTCTTTTCCTTGCCGAAGATTTCTGTTGATTGCGTCTCGAGGTTCTTGAGCTCGCCGGTGATGCCCATCAGTTCTTCAGCGAATTCCTTGCGCTTCTGCTCGTACGCATTGAGCTCTGCGAGGAGCCGAGGGTTGCGGAGCTCCATGATCCTGTTCTTGAGCTCCTGACGCTTGATCTTGAGCTGTGTCAAAGATTGGGTCTCGTTCACGATCGTTTCTTCCATCGCATTGAGCTTGTCTGCGACAACTGTATGCTTCTTTTTCAGCTCTTCCTTGTAGTTCTTTGTGGCGTCCAAGTCCGTGGAGTCAAGGTGGAGTGATTTCTCGGTCTTGATGATTTCGCCCTCAAGGTTTGCCTTCAGTTCCCTGAGGCGCGCGATCCTCTCCTCATCCTCTTTTCTCGCCTCCTCGAGCTTGGATACGTTCTTTTCCAGACTGTGCAAGCGCTTGTCAATGTCTTCCAATGCCTGCGTGACTTCCTTTTCCTTGAAGGAGCCGGTCTTCTTGTGCCGGTGACCGCCAGTCATTGCCCCACTGAACTCACACAGGTCGCCGTCCAGCGTCACCATTTTGACTTTGCCGATACCAATGCGGCGTGCAGTATCAATAGTGTCCACGACCACGGTGTTGCCGAAAACATAGCCGAATACGTCTTTAAACTTTAGGTCAAATTCAATGAGGTCGATGGCCATGCCGACAACACCGGACTGCTTGAGCAGGTCTTTTGCATCGGCCTTTGCCGGCTGGGCCTTGATCTTGTTCAACGGCAGGAACGTGGCAACGCCTAGCTTTTGGGAACGGAGGAATTTGATAGCCCTGGCAGCAGTCTGGTCATCCTCGACCACGATGCTATGCACTTTTTGGGCTGCAGCGACTTCCAAGGCAAGCGCGTACTTGCTCTCGGTCTGGCCAAGCTCTGCCACGGTGCCATAGACCTCGCCGATCTTGGCGCGGTTCTCGAGTACCTTCTGCACGGCCATGTTCGCGGCAACGGTTTCGCGGATGCCTGCCTGCTTGACCTCAAGCTTGGCACGCTCTTCCTGCAGCTTCTGAATGGAATTCTTGCTGTTCGCGAGCTCGCCGGCCTGTTCAGAATCCCTGTTCAGCAGATCATTGAGCTCGAGCACGGTCTTCTTGAACTGTTCCTTCTTTTTCTTCAGGAGCGCGATCTCGTCCTTATGCTGCTGCTCAAGCTCGAGCACCTTCGTAATCTGGCTGTCGATCGTCTGGAGCTGGAATTCAAGCTTGTCCTTTTCCCTGAGCAGGGACTGCTGTTGCTCGCGCAAGGCCTGAAGCTGCTTTTGCTTCTCTTCGGCACCCTTGTCGAGCTTCTCAATCTCCTTGTCAATCTCTGAATCCTCGCCGAGCTGGTGCTTCTTCTTGAACTCCTTGATTTTCCTGTCGAGATCGGCAATTTGTTCTTCAACGAACTTCTTCCTGTCCTGTAAACCCGTTGACTGGTTCTCCAATTCACCGATCTTCGCACTGATGTCCTCAAGGTTCTTTGACAGCTGTTCCTTGCGCTGGTGGACGCGGTTGATCTCATTCTGGCACGTGCTGATGCGTTGCTTGTTCGTCTCAATGCTCACGCGAAGCTGCTCAACATGCTTCTGGAGCTTAATCTGGTCAGCGTTGCCGGTGCTCTCGATTTCGCGGTTGATCGCCTGGATGCCCTCCTTGCGCTTCTGGATTTCGCCCCTGAGCTTAGCGATCGAGGACTGGAACTTGCCGAGCTTGTCCTTGTGCTTTTCGCTCTTTTCCTCAATGCATTGGCGTTCCTCAGATTTTTTGTCGAGTTGTCGTTTGCAATAACTGGCCTTGTTCTGCTTGATCTTGTCATTGAGCTCCTTGTGTTTCAATGCCTGATCTCGCTCATTCTTGAGTTCATCAAGGCGAGACTTCCGTTCACGAAGAGTAATTGCTGCCTCGTTGAGCTTCTCATCAACCTTGGCAAGCTCGTTCAATGCCTGCTGCTTCTTTTCCTCATACACCGAGATGCCTGCGATCTCCTCAACAATCTGGCGGCGCTCCATCGAAGACATTTCCACAAGCCTGATGATATCACCCTGGAGGATAATGTTATAGCCATCAGGATTGATCTTGGCAGCGCCGAGCAATTCCAGCACTTCCTGGCGCGTCTTGGTCTTGCCATTGATCTTGTACTTGCTGTTGCCGTCCTGATTCACGAGCCGCGTGACCTTGATCGATTCTTCCTCAAGCGGAAAAATCTTCTTTCCGTTATCGAAGATAATGCTGACTTCAGCGATCTTCGAAGGGTTCTTCGTCTTGCCGCCATTGTAGATCAAGTTGCTCGCTTTCTCTGCGCGGAGCTCTTTGCTCGAACGCTTGCCGAGCACGAAACACAATGCGTCAAGGATGTTGGATTTGCCTGAGCCGTTCGGGCCCAGAACAACGTTAAAGCCGTCCTCAAACAAGAGTTCTGTGCGCCTGCCAAAGCTCTTAAAACCGTCTAGAATCAACCGGTTGATCTTCGTGGGCTTCCCATCTGAAGCGACCGCTACTGCGGACTGTATTGGTGGCTGGGTTGCTGTGCTGTCGTCACTCATATTCCCGATGTCGAAAACCCCTCTGCGGTTTTCGAGCATGCTCGGCAATGCACACTAGCACCTATCATTCTTGCACATTGCCGACAGAATAACGACGGTTTTACCCTTTATAAAGTCTTCGGCTAGAATTCACCCAATTTCTGCTGTTTTCCTGCGATTTCCTGCACGAGCTTCTTGTACGGCGCCCAGCTGTGGCGGAAGACCTCAGGATGCTTGTTCCAGTATTTTTCCACAAATGCCTTGGTTCGCGGATCCGCCATGTAGCCTGAGCCGAAATCAATGCCGACATGCG
>CAYYLN010000001.1:8172-14221 GCA_964472615.1 uncultured Methanosarcinales archaeon | reverse complement strand
CGCATCCCTCGCGACCTTGGCAATGATGCTCGCTGCGCCGACCACGAGATACTTGAAGTCTGCTTTGTGCTCACACACGACCTGCCGCTTGCTGTCGACGCGCTCGGTGATGAACTCCGTATATGCTTTCAGGTTGGGGCTCGGGCAGTCGATGATGACCTTATCCGGCTTTAGGGCATTGACGATGACCGCTGCCTTCTCGGCCTCGAGCCAGTTCAGGTTCTTGGTCTTGCCATTGCCTGTCATGCTGTCGATCTCGATCGGAGAAATGATGATGCGATGGAACGGGTACTTTTTTTCAAGCACTTTAGCGATGCGCTCTCTCGCGTTTGGTGAGAGGAGCTTGCTGTCCTTGACACCCAGGGCTTCGAGCTCTTTTTCCTGGCCTTCCTCGATGAGCACGCCGCACATCACCATCGGACCGATAATCGGGCCGCGGCCGGCCTCATCAATGCCCACAATCTTCATGCGACGATGAAGTTTCTTATCTGTATAAAAACATTGCTCGAAAACTATAAATACTCAAGGAACCGTGGGTTCGATATGCCTGACAAAATCGTTCCGAAGTTCGGAACGCACGAAATGATCCAGTTTGTCGGCGTCAGCGAGCTCGCACCAGAAGAACAAGCGCTCGTAAGCAGACTCAGCACCGAACACTATGAGAAGATCAAGCGGATGATTCCAAACATCGAGAACATGACCGTGCACATCAAGCAGTACGAGAACGCAGGAGACAACAAGAAGAAAAAATACTCCCTGCACGTGCGCATCAAGGTGCCGTCTGCCTCCATCATCGAAAGCTGCAAGTCGCACGACTTTGACCTCGCGCGGGCGCTGCACAAGTCATTCGATGACATCCGCGCGCAAATAGAGCACAAGTTCCACACCGGGACAAGGCCGAAAGGTTACGAGTGAAGTGGCACTGACTTCTTCTCAAGAAATGTGAGTAAAAATAGCGGGAGCTGGATTTGAACCAGCGACCTGCGGGTTATGAGCCCGCCGAGCACTCCAGACTGCTCCATCCCGCTGTAGTATTGAAAACTGAAAGAAGTTCGTTTATAAAGGTTTGCCCGGTAGCCGTTGTGGATAAACACGCTGAACTTTTCTCGACACATGATCGAGGCGGCTGAATCTTGTAGCAACATATGCCCGCCAGATTGTACCTGGCGGGTTTGATTTCTCCCTAACAGAGCAAGCAACTTTCCAAATTCCACAGATCCCTGCCACTCGACGCATCAGCAATTCGTTGTTCTGTGATAGAGAGATAGTCCCCCGATAGACGCAGCCTTCGGAATCAATTAAACCAGAAACCACACCTAACAAAAATTGCTTCCTTTTCTTGGATGCAGTTGCGTGAAATGCCTGGGCTTTCTCGCCCATGAACTCAAAGAATTGCTTTGAACTAGCACGAATTCTGTTCATGTCATATCGCGGGTCTTTGAAAACTGTTGGACTGATATTCAGCTTCTTCATAAGATCCATAAGATATTCTTGAATGTCTGCGTCACGGACTGAGTTGAGATAAAAATCGATATTATAGTGCCTGTCTTTTTTGGAATGGTGAGCGTATCCATCCCCAAGAAATAGCCCAATAAGATATCCTTTTTCCTTCTCCGAAAGATTTTCGGGTTTGATTCTATTCACACAGGTTTTGTCTCCAAGCAAAATAAATATCCTGCGTGTGTCTGTCCAGTGGGTTGTGTTTTTCGAGCTCACCCAAAACATTTAAATAAGCTCGTCAGGGTTGAGTACCATCATTGCCGCCGTGGCACAGCCTGGTACTGCGCGGGATTGCTAATCCCGTTTCCGAAAGGATTCCCCGGTTCAAATCCGGGCGGCGGCGTATTTTCTTGAGAAATTAAACGAACTGCCCGACCGCTTCAATCCGATTGCCGATCCAGACAAGGCAGACGCCGATCAGGATGTACATTCCACCCAGATATGCTACCTTGGGCACTGCGTGCTCAACAAACCAGTTGACCACGGGCTCGGCAGTGGCAAAGCCGGTGATGTGCTGGCCTGCCCAATCGTACACTTGCGTTTGGCCGAATGCCGCGAAGAGCAATGCGAGAATTCCTGGAATGAGCATCATCCAGCCTAGGCTCCGCGTGAGCTTGCTGATGCTGCCTGCGATAAAGGCGAGAACGATGATGCTGATGAGAATGAGCGCGAACGCGATGACAAAGCCGTATGGAGAAACAAGCCAAGGTTTCAGTCCGTTTTCCCACGCGGCGCCCAGGATGGGCAAGAGCATCGTGAGGCCAGAGAAGTAGCCAACGTGCGCTCCGGTATGCATCAATGGTTCGGAAAACAGTTTTTCTATCATGGTCCAACAGGATACCTGATCTTTTCTGCAACAAGCACGGCGATGAGCTTCATCAATTGAGGGACATTTCACCTATATAAGATTGACGGTAAACATTATATAGGAAGATAACGCAAAAGGACACATGCGCGTGTGGATCCTCTTGCTCCTTGTCATGATCGTGCCGGTGGCGCTCGCGTCCCAGGAAGCAGAGGACTTGTTCGCGAGCGAAATTATTGGTGTGGACGTGACTATTGGTTCTGATCTGATGCTCAAACCAAAGCAAGGTGGCGGCACGATGAATGTCGACTACGTCCAAGCAGACCTGTTCTTCTTCCCCAAAGAGGATGTCGCGCAACGCGTGCTCTCGCTCACCACCATCCCTGAGGCGGAACATAAGGACAGTGTCTTGCGGTATCGCTGGGAAGAACCATCCACACGCACCCTCCGCTACGAAGCGCGCAGTTCTGTTGAAGTGCGCAATTTCTTTCCGCGTGTGCTCAAGAAAATACCGTTCCCCATCCAAAACGTGCCAGCGGAAGCACGCGCATACCTTAACCCAAGCGATCATATCGACAGCACGAATACTGCCATTGTCAACCTCGCGAACAAGCTTGCCCAAGGAAAGGACGACTTGTTCATCGTGGTGAGCGAGATCGCCATCTGGACCAAAAACAATATCGCCTACAACCTGAGCACGCTCACGGCAGACGTCACACAGAAAGCATCATGGGTTTTGCAGAACAAATATGGCGTCTGTGATGAGCTCACCTCATTGTTCATCGCGATGCTCCGGGCGCTTGAGATTCCGGCACGCTTTGTGACCGGCATTTCCTATACGTCATCGCCATTGTTCCCTGAACGCTGGGGCGCGCATGGATGGGCGGAAGTCTATTTCCCTGATGTCGGCTGGGTGCCGTTTGACCCGACCTTTGGCGAATTCGGCTGGATCGACCCCGGCCATGTCAAGATGATGACGAGCCTCGATCCTGAAGAGGCCAGTACGCGGTTTGAATGGCGTGGCACGAATACCGACCTGGAGTTCGCCGAGCCGGACATTGATGCAAGCATTGTTCAGATCGGCAAGCGGCTACCACCTGTTGTTGAGCTCACGATCGGATCATTATACGATGAGATCGGATTTGGTTCGTACAACCTTGTTCAAGCAGTCGTGGAAAACCTGCAGCAGTATTACCTCACGACCGAAATCAGGCTCGCACGCGTCAATGAGCTTGAGGTGCTTGAACCGCATGACCAACAAGTGATCCTCAGGCCCCGCGAGAAGAAGACGGTGTTCTGGCGCGTGCGCGTTTTGCCGACGCTGCAGGAACGCTACGTCTACACGATCCCGCTCGCGGCGTATACTGTCCAGAACACCTCTGCCCAGAACACGTTCACCGCTCGCGCGCGTAGCAGCGATCACACCAAAGCAGAAGTCACGCGCGCCATGAACACGCTGGCAGGAGAAGAAGAAAAGATCATCTCGCAGAACCTTGCACTCGCGTGCAATTCGGATACAGAGACACTCTATCCTGACCAGACTGCACAAGTGTCCTGCACGATGCACAATGTCGGCACCACGCCGCTGCAAGGCATGCGCGTCTGTATCGAGGAACAACAATGCGGCATCATCGATCTCGGCATCGGCCAAACGCGCGAACTTGCATTCACGCAAGCATACACAAAAACAGGAGCAACAACACTCTTTGTAAGCGCGAGCAATGCAGAAGCAAGCAGGAGCGTTCCCCTTGCATTTCTCATGAACGACATTCCTGCAGTCAACATCACCAAGCTCGCACACCCTGAAACGGTCGTATATGGACAATCATTCTCCCTGGTGTTCTCGCTCGCGCCCACCTCATTCAGCGTTCCCAAGAACGTCCGCGTCACGATGCGCACGAAGATCAGCGAGAGGATCTTGGAGCTAACCGAACTCACTGGCGAACAGGCATTCGAAGTCGAGATACATGCGAACGATCTTTCCTTGGGCACGACACCGGTCGAGATCGAAGCACGCTACCAGGATGACCGAGGGCAATGGCACGAATCTTCCACGACCGTGATGATTACGCTCACCGGCATTCCCTGGTACGTAAAACCCTGGTTGTGGTTCCGCGGGCTGTTTGAATAAGGTTTATAAAGACAGTTCGCACTGTGGAACCCATGACATTACAGCTCGAGAAGTTCTTTGATGCGCAAACCATGAGCGTACACCTCCGCGAGGGGGTGCATGCCATGGCCAAGAAAGGAAAACCTGGCGCATGGAGTTTTGACAAAGTCTCAGACAAACCGCTTACGGCAGAAGGCATCGAGACCATGGCCAGCGAAATCATTGAAACAACACAATCAAGGGCTGACAGCTTCATCGACATCGACCGCGCGGGCAGCACGATCGCGCAAGTCGGCCGGTATCGCATTGTCATTGTACGACCGCCATTCTCTGACGGATGGGAAATAACTGCCGTGCGGCCGGTCAAGACGCTCAAGATATCTGACTATGATCTCAGCGAGAAACTCAAGAACCGCATCGCAGAACAGGCAGAAGGCATCCTCATCGCAGGAGCACCGGGCATGGGCAAGAGCACGTTCTCCCAAGCGCTCGCGACATATTTTGCCGAGCAAGGCAAGATCGTCAAGACCGTCGAAGCGCCCCGCGACCTGGTAGTGCCAGACAGCGTGACACAACTCGCGCTGAGCCGCGGCTCGCCTGAGGAAGTCCATGACATCCTGCTGCTTTCGCGCCCTGATTACTCGCTCTTTGACGAGATGCGCAACCCCAAAGACTTCGAACTCTTCGCTGATTTGCGCTTGGCAGGTGTTGGCATGGTCGGAGTCGTGCACGGCACTGACCCCATGGATGCCATCCAGCGGTTCATCGGCAAACTGGATCTTGGGGTCATTCCGCACGTCGTTGACACGGTCGTATTCATCAAGAACGGCGCCATCGCCAAATGCCTGGCCATCAAGATGGAAGTCAAGGTCCCTTCAGGAATGACCGAAGCAGACCTTGCGCGGCCGATCGTGGTCATTTCTGATTTTGAGACCAATAAAGCCGTCGCAGAGATCTACAGCTATGGCGAAGAAACCGTCGTTGTGCCCGTGACCGAGCAGAAGGCAACCGGAGCCAAACGCTTGGCTGCCGAACACATCAAGCGCGTATTCCGCCAGTACGCAGACCACGTGGATGTCGATGTCGTAAGCGACAACAAGGCAATTGTCTCGGTTCCCGAGAAGTTCATCCCTGGCATCATCGGCGCAGGGGGCAAGCACATCCAGCAGCTCGAAGAAGATCTTGGCATCTCGCTCGAGGTGCGCGAGCACACCGGCAGGGGAAAACGCGAATCAGTGCCAAGCACCGGCGACAACATCCCGCACCAAATGACTACCAAAGGAAAAACACTTATCTTCTCCGTTCCCGTCGCCTTCGTCGGCAAGGACATTCACCTGTACGTCGCGAACGAGCTTGTCGGGACATTCAACGTGGACAAGCAAGGCAATATCTACATCAAGAAGACCAGCGGGCTCGGCAAGGCAGTTCTCGATGCGTATCACGGCGGCGCCAAGCTTAGGTTTGTGGCGTAGACAAAGCACAGAAAACTATATATAGACTTCTTCTGCCGAAAAGACCATGCTTGACCTTATCAGGGAGAACCCAAAACTCGTCAAGGAGAACCTGAAGAAGAGGAATCTCGATCCAAAGATCCTGGATACTGTTCTTGATCTCGATGCACAGTGGAGGAAGCA
>CAYYLN010000001.1:7041-8162 GCA_964472615.1 uncultured Methanosarcinales archaeon | reverse complement strand
AGCAGAGAGCGACGCCTTACGGGCCAGAAGGAACAAGCTTTCACAGCAGATCAATGATCTCAAGAAGGCAGGCAAGGACGCTGCGAAAGTCATCAAGGAAGCAACTGCGATCCCCGAAAAGATCAAGGACCTTGAAGAACACCTGAAACAACTTGAGGTCAAGCTGCATAACGCACGGTGCGCGCTTCCTAATCTTTTGCACGAAAGCGTGCCTGCGGGAAAAGACAGCACACAGAACAAGGTCATCAAGGAATTCGGCAAGAAGCCAAAGTTCACATTCAAAACCAAGAACCATGTCGAGCTCATCGAGATGCATGACCTTGCGGATTTTGCAAGAGCGACCAAGATTTCAGGAGCACGCTGGTTCTTTTTGAAGAATGAATTGGCTGTGCTTGACCACTCCCTGCAGCGATACGCCATTGATTTCATGCGCGAACGCGGCTATACGTTTGTCACGCCGCCCTACTTCATCAACCGCAGATCATACGAAGGGGTGACATCCTTGGAATCATTCCAGGATGTGATGTACAAGGTCGAGGGGGAAGATCTGTTTGCCATCGCCACGAGCGAGCACGCAGTCATCTCGAGCTTTGCGAACGAAGTCTATCCTGATGCAGATTTGCCGCTCAAGCTTGTCGCGCTCTCGCCGTGCTTCCGCAAAGAAGCAGGAGCGCACGGCGCTGACCAGAAAGGCATTTTCCGCGTGCACCAATTCAACAAAGTAGAACAGCTGATGATTGCAACGCCTGAGCAGTCCTGGAAACTGCACCAGGAACTCACGAACGCCTCGATAGAATTCTGGAAAACGCTCGACATCCCGTTCAGGCACGTCCTTTTATGCTCAGGAGACACCGGTTAGGTCATGGCTCGAACCGATGACCTCGAGGCCTGGTTCCCTGCAAGCAACGAATACCGCGAGGTTGGCTCAGAATCAAACGCGACCACCTGGCAGAGCTCACGGCTCGGAATCAAGTGCGAGACAAGCCCTGGAGTCAACAGGAGGCTCGCGCACACGCTCAACGGCACAATCGTCGCAGTCCAACGCTGCCTTGCCGCGATCCTGGAGAACAACCAGCAGGCGGATGGCACAATCCTTGTTCCAAAAGTTCTGCAGAAATATG
>CAYYLN010000001.1:0-7031 GCA_964472615.1 uncultured Methanosarcinales archaeon | reverse complement strand
GGGAAGTCGGCTAAGAAAAAATAAACATGGCAGCGTTACCCTCGTGGAGCTGGTTGTTGGTCGGACTGATCATTGCAGCGACATCCTGGTATGTGGAGATGCCGCTGTTCTTCTGGTTTGGCTGGCTTTTTGTCATCATCGGTATCGCGAAGTTCATCATCAGCTTCATGACGAGCGAGAAAGAGACGCCGCAAGAACGACGAGTCATGCAACATCTCACGCCACAATATGCCCATCACTATTATCGATGCCCGTGCGGCAATACCGTACGTGCGACTGACCGTTTCTGCGGCCATTGCGGCAGGCGATTACGGTAGGCAAAATTTTATATAGACAGGAGTTCTCGTCGTGCCCGATGGGGTTGTTCGATAACGCACTCAAAGAGGGCGAGAGTCTCTTCAAGAATGAGGACGCGCTGGAGTACGAATTCGTGCCAAAGGAATTGCCGTTCCGAGAGAACCAGCAACACGCGCTCGCAGACTGCATCAAACCCTTGGTACAGGGCAGGAATGGCAGGAATGTCTTTGTCTATGGCGCGCCGGGCATCGGCAAGACCGCTGCCACGCGCTGGGTACTGAAGGAACTCGAAGAGACAACAGAAGACATCCACACGCTGTACATCAACTGCTGGCAGAAGAACACCACGTTCAAGATCTTTGCCGAGCTCTGTCATCTGCTTGGCTACAAATTCACGCAGAACAAGAACACCGAAGAACTGCTCACCGTCATCAAGAATTACACGCTCAAGAAACCCGCAGTGTTTGTATTTGATGAAATCGATAAGGCAGAAGACCTTGACTTCCTGTATGCATTATTAAATGACATCTACAAGAAGAGCATCGTGCTCATCACGAACTACAAAAGCTGGCTGGATGAAATCGAGGACCGCATCAAGTCCAGGCTCGTGCCTGAAGTCCTTGAGTTCGCTGCGTACGACAGCCAGCAGACCAAGGAAATCCTGAAGCGACGCATGGGATATGCGTTTGCTCCCGGTGCCTGGCAGGCTGATGCGTTCTCGCTCATCTCTGACAAAGCCGGCGAGATGCGCGACGTGAGAATGGGCTTATACTTGTTGCGTGAGGCAGGACTTGCCGCAGAAGATGCCGCAAGCAAAAAAATCACCGTCGAGCATGCGCAGAAGGCAGTGGAGAAAATCAGTGAGTTCATGCGCAAGGACGCAAACCAGCTCGATGACGACACCCAGCTCGTGCTCGGCGTCGTCAAAGACCAGTCAGGAGCCAGGATCGGCGACCTCTTCAAGACGTATTCAGAGAAAGGCGGACTGGGCGCGTACAAGACATTCCAACGCAAGATTGAAAAGCTCTACAAAAGCGGATTTGTCGAAACTGAGAAGATCACCGGCGGCAAAGAAGGCACCACGACGCTCGTGAAGTTCGCGGCAAAAGACAAGAAATTAGACGAATTCTAGGCAGGAACAACATACGGGATTACGGTCGTCTGGCTATTCGGGTCGACACGTTCAGGAAGGCGTGCGTACTCAGGCAAGTTCTCGAGACGACCCTCACCCTGTCCTGGCGCGTCACCAAACCTGTACAGGATCACTGCTCCGGCATACTGCCCTTCTCTCAATGCATCAAAGACCTTGTGTTCAGGGACGTATTGTATTCCTACACATCCTGCACTATCGTATCCGACAATCATGATGGTGTTCTTCAGGCGCTCACGCTTGTGCACTTGCATCGGATGCTGAATGCTGTCAAGAATTTCACTGCGCTGCCTCATGAAAATCTGATAGGCCTTTCTCAGCGCTTCACGATCATAGTCCTGTAGTTTTCCTAGTGCGTCGAGCACTTGTCGTTGTAATGACATGTCTTCACAGTCGAAACTGTCCTCTCTCAAGCATGACGCGCATTTCGGTGTTTAAATAATTTTCGGTCTTATCCCGACGATGACGGCACTGGTCACTGGACTGAGGGTCGTGGCGTATTTAAACTGAAACAACAGTTTTTGCAGCAAATGAGGTGATGCATATGACCGACGACATTGCGACATTGCTGTTTGAGTGCACCAAAGCACTGACCAGAAAAACACTGCAGCCCGGGCTGCGACTGAGGCACGCGGAACCTGCGGTCCCGCAGGCCTCATTTTCCTCGCCAACGAAGTTGGCAATGGTGACTTGAGCAGCGCTTCGCGCTGTCAAGTTCATCGACAACGCAAGCGTTGTCAAGACTCGAAAATCTCTAATTTCAGACATGATCACAAAAATGAGGTGATACCATGGGAGACTTGACCAGGAACGACAAAGAATTATTGAAGCAGATCCACAATGCAGACCACTGGGAGGAACGCGACGATTTCTACCGCGAACAAGTCATCGAAGAACAACTCGATGACGACTGCATCGACGAGGAAGAGAGCGCGTTCATGATGGGCTATCTCGCGTCCTGACTTTTTTATGATTCTTATTCATTCTCTCGGTTAGCATGAAAGAAACATACGATTCTGAAGAGGATGTCCTGAATATCGAAATAAAAGATGGACTGTATTGGAAGAACATCGAATTGCCCAAAAACATCATCATCGAAATTGCAAAAGACGGTTCTATCCTCAGTATCGAGATTCTTCAAGCGAGCAAGGTTTTATCTGGTGACGCACGAAAAGTGATCGAAGCAATCAAAGCACACCCGTAACTTCCTTATATACTCCTTAACCATAATCTTTTAAAGCTGCGTTTGCTTTATGCATCACGATGAGGGTGTATAATCAAGATGAATTCGGTTTGCATGAAGATCTTGTGCTCAAGTCCATCACGCAGGGAGCAGTCTACGTTCACCCCACAGACACGATCTACGGCATCGGCTGCGACGCGACAAACAGCGATGCAGTCAGACGCGTCCGCAACGCCAAGAACCAGCACGACCAGCCATTCTCCATCATTGCGCCGAGCAAGCACTGGATCCGCGACCATTGCATCCTCTCCCAAGAAGCAGAGGACTGGTTGGAAAAACTCCCTGGGCCGTACACGCTCATTATGAAGCTCAAGAAAAAAGGAAGCATCGCTCCCGAAGTCATTCCTGGCAAAGACACGATCGGCGTGCGCATGCCTGACCACTGGATCCAGGATGTCGCACTCGCGCTCAACCGGCCTTTGGTGACGACCTCTGCGAACGTGCACGGAAAGACCTTCATGACCACGCTCGAGAATCTCGCCCCTGAACTCCAGCACAAGATCGACTTCGCGCTCTACGAAGGCTCCAAGCACGGCAAGCCGAGCACGATTGTCGACCTGACCGGAGCAGTCAGGATCATCTCACGAGAAGCACCCAAACCAAGGATCATCGAACATATTCTCGCGAAAGGCGCGTCTGCTGCGCGACGCATCGCTGCACGACTGAAGGCCACGGTCCAGCGACAATAAGATTTTATACCCGAATGTTCTCTCAGTAGCACATGGTCCGCAAATGGGCGAAGTTCAAAGGTCACCTCGGCTGGAAAAAAGACATGCCGCAGGCAGCACGCCGCGCATTGCTCAAAGCAAAAATAAAGCGCGATGGATATGCCACCGTCATCCGCAAGCTCTTGCAGCTCGCGAACGTGACCAAGGACCTCGGGACCAAGCAAAAAGCGCGTGCGGACATGGAATACCTGCACAAGAAGTTCAGACCTGCTGCACGACCCAAAGGACACCGGTGTTAGAACAATTCGCTCGCGATCACTGCAGCGCCCAAGATGCCTAGCTGCTCATTCTTGATGACGTATACCGGGATGTGTTTCATCAGTCCTGACATCCTGCCCTTGTCACGGAAGCGCTTGAGGAACGGGCTCTGCTTGAGCAAAGCCACGTGATCGCGCACGAGCGAACTGGTCATGAACAGCCCGCCTAAGGCCGTGGCTTGCAATGCGACATTGCCAGCCTCTGCACCCAAGACCGCGAAGAACACGTCAGTAGTTTTCCTGCACAGCGTGTCTGAGCGCGCGAATTTCATGATGATCACGGGCTTGTCAGCGCCCTTGGAATTCAGGGCCTTCGTAACAGCTGCTGATTCCTTCGCGGCCTTCTTCTTTTTCAAAAACTCATAGACATTGACGAGCCCTGGGCCAGAAAGGATGCGTTCATAACTCACATGACCGAATTTCATCTTTAACACTTGCAATAATTGTATCTCAAGCGCGTCTCGCGGCGCAAAATCCTGATGGCCACCTTCTGATGGCACGACCACGGTATCGCCGCCGTGCTGGACGATGATCGCCTCGCCAAAGCCAGTGCCTGGACCGATCAAGGCCTTGTTCGCCAAGCCCTCGTGCAATCCACGCTGAACCACGGCAAGATCCTTGTGGTGAAGCGCATCAATACCGTGCGCAGCAGCGACAAAATCATTCACGATCGTCGTACGAGGAATACCGATCGCCTTGCTCAATGACGCGACATCAACCACCCACGGCAGGTTCGTTGTCCTGCAGACGCCATTGATGACAGGCCCTGCGATGCCAAAAGCAGCAGCGCGCGGATGCGCGTCAATCGTTTTCGAGAACGTCTGCACAATCTCCTCAAGACAATCAAACTTCCTGCTCTCATAGCGCTCGAACGCCAGTGTCTTGAAATTCCTATTCTCGATGCTGAACAAACCAATCCGTGTCCGCGTTCCCCCCACATCGCCCGCGAGTACGATCATCGTTAGTACAATTCGATTCTTGGAAGATCTTTCTTGTCTTCAGCATTCTGCGTCGGCTGCTGGATCGGCGCATCATCGCTGAAGAGATTGCCGAATGCTGAAGCAGGATTTGCGTTCGGTTCGGTTGGCTGCACGGGCGAACCGAACAAATCCGTGCTCGGCGAATTGAAGATATCGCGCGAGCCCTGCGCGTCATGCTCGACAATGGATTGCAACAACCTAATCGCCTTGCGGATATCCTCCTTCGAATCAGTAGCGGTATCGATCGAAATTTTCATGCAGCAAACAGGCGCAGTTTGGGTATAATAATGTTTCGAGCGAACGAAGGTCGCGAGAGTCTCTGTGCCGAAGGCACCCGAACCCGGAGAAATCACCGTACCCGCACGATAGTATGGGGCAGCGTCAAACTTCGTTTGACTGGTCCCATCTCACTCCGTTCGATGGGGCTACCCGGATTACTTGACCAATCGCCGCGGCGATTGTCAAGTTGCTCGGAAACGCGCAGCGTTTCCGACATGAACCGGGATCCGGTTCAAATCCTTGGATGATTTCCAAGAAAGACTCTGCCTCAATATTATGGGGCTACCCGGATTTGAACCGGGGTCGCAAGGTCCCGAACCTTGAATCATACCAAGCTAGACCATAGCCCCAAATGGGCCCGGCCGGGATCGAACCGGCGACCTTCTCCCTGTGAAGGAGACGTCATACCGCTAGACCACGGGCCCTTTGCTCTCAGAAATCCTAAACCGACTTAAAAAGGTTGTTGTGCATTCTTTTGAGTTGAAGCACAATTACGAACATCAATTGATTTTTATCAGCCGAACATCCTCTGATAGTTCATCAAGATATTGTTCGCCACCGCTTCCTCAGTGAACCCCTTGAGGGTCGCGATACGCTTGATGGTCTGGAGGACATTCGCTGGTTCGTTGCGCTCGCGCACGACGGGTGAAAGCCACGGCGCATCGGTCTCAGTAAGCAGGTGATTGATATTCAGTGTCTGCACGACAGTCTCGAAATGCTGCAAGCGAAGTATGACGGGTGGTATGGAACAACACCAGCCATGGTCATCAACCCTTTTCAGCAGGCTCTTGCGGCCTTCAAAACAATGGAAATTGATTTTTTTGAGCGTGCTTGATTCGACCATATCCACGCAATCCGCTTCTGCACGACGCGAATGGATGATCAACGGCTTCTTGATCTTCTCGCAGAGCCCGATGACTTTCTGGAAGTTGTCCTTCATCTTCCTGATGAGCTCATGCTCCTTGATCCATTTGTAGTCCAGGCCGGCTTCGCCCACGCCGACGCATTCGTCCTTATGCTCCTGGATCCATGCAAGCTCGGCATCGATATCAAAATGTTCAACCTGCCTCAGCCCAACCTCATCAAACGCCTCGACCTTGACGTTCAATGCATCAATCGGATAGATGCCGAACGAGCACTCGACCAGTCCAGGGTATCGCTTGGAGAGCTCGAGCACTTCACGGTTCGTTGGCGGATTGACGCCAGCGCAGATAATCTTGACCACGCCTGCTTTCTTGGCGCGCTCAATGACCTCGGGAAGGTCCTTCTCGAATTGTTTGTGGTTCAGGTGGCTGTGCACGTCAACAAGCTTCATGGCCTTGACGTTCACACGAAGCTTTTTAAACTTTCCCTCGATGTATCAAGAACCGCCGCGACGGTTCTTGAGCACAGTCGGAAACCATCGGCTGTCTGGAAAACAAGTACAAGGAGAACTGCATCGGAAGACGGTTTCCGATGTTTTAAAACGATGGAAGAGAAGAAACTCAAGGAAGGGCACGAGAATGTCATGCACGAATCAGAAGAACCATCAGGCCCTGCCATCAAGGGATACGATTTCAACCTCGGCGTGGACTACGACAATATTATCGACAGCTTTGCCGCGACAGGATTCCAGGCGACGCACCTCGCCAAGGCCATCGATATCATCAAGAAGATGCGGGAAGAGAAGTGCACGATATACCTCGGTTACACGTCCAACATGGTCACGTCTGGCTTGCGGGACGTGTTCCGCTACCTCGCAGAGCACAAGCTCGTCGACGCCATAGTAACAACCGCAGGCGGGGTCGAAGAGGACATCATCAAGTGCATACAGCCATTCGTCCTCGGCCGCTTTGACGCGCCTGGCCCAGAACTGCGGGCAAAGGGAATAAACCGCACAGGCAACATCTTCGTTCCGAACTCGCGCTACTGCAAGTTCGAGGACTTCCTGACGCCATTGCTCGAGAAGCTAGACAAGGAACAGAAGGACGGCGGCAAGATCATAATTCCCTCGGAATTCGTTGCCCGGCTCGGCAAGGAAATCAATAATCCTGAAAGCATTTATTACTGGGCGCAAAAAAACAACATCCCTGTCTTCTGCCCTGCGCTCACAGACGG